>NZ_JAFCTI010000004.1:0-261022 GCF_049895945.1 Pseudarthrobacter sp. DSP2-3-2b1
CAGGCCATGCCGTCCCGGTCCGGACGGTATTCCAGCCTGCGGTCCGCCACGGACTTCAGGTGGCGTTTTTCGATGCTCACCGGGTGGTGGCGTTCCCGCCAGGTCCGGGCCTTCTGCCGGAACCGGGAGGGGATGAGTTCGCCGGCGGGACACCCGCGCGCCGGGTTGGGCGCCTCAGGGTCCAGGAAATGCGCCTCCAACGCCTGCGCGCCGGCGGGGTCAAGGTTGGCGGTCTCGTCCACCATCACCCGGGCATGCTGCCAGGAAATGGTCCCGTCCTGGGGGGTGTCAGATTGTTTGTGTAGGAGGGCTGTAGTCGCTGGAGTGATTGGAGAATCATTGTGGCTATGACTAAACCTCGTGAAGTGCTGCCGGAGGAGCTGGCCCGCAAGGGCCGCGGCTGCCGGCAGCATGGAGGCATTGAAGGCTTCCGGCGCGTTCGATGAGCTGATGAACCAGATCGATTCCGGCCAGCTGGAACTCGATGGCAGGGACGGTTTCATCCAGCAACTGATCAAGGCCTCGCTGGAACGCGGGCTGCAGGCCGAACTGTCCCGGGCACCTGGGCTATGACAAGGGCGACCCGATCGGGCGTTTCCTGCCCAACGCGCGGAACGGGTCCTACCCCAAGACGCTCGGGACTTCCGCGGGGGACGTGGATCTGGCCGTGCCGCGGGACCGTGACGGGTCATTCACCCCGCGCCTGGTCCCCAAGGGTGCGCGCCGTACAAGCGGCCTGGATGACATCATTATCAGCCTTTACGCCGGGGGAATGACCGTCCGGGACATCGCCCACCATCTGGAATCCACCCTGGGCACGGAGCTGTCCCACGAGACGATTTCGAAGATCACCGATGAGGTCCTGGACGAGGTGATGGAGTGGCAGAAACGACCCCTGGAGCCGCTGTATCCGATCCTGTATCTGGACGCGATCATCGTCAAGGTTCGAGATGGGCACCAGGTCCAGAACCGTGCCGCGCACATTGCCGTCGGCGTGGACCTGGACGGCATCAAGCACGTTCTGGGGATCTGGGTCGAAGCCACCGAGGGCGCGAAGTTCTGGGCAGGGGTCTGCGCCGAGCTCGCCAACCGCGGCGTGAAGGACGTCCTGTTCGTCTGCTGCGACGGGCTCACCGGATTCCCTGAGGCGATCGCCGCGACGTGGCCAGCCGCGACCGTCCAGACCTGCGTCGTTCACCTGATCCGTGCCTCGATGCGTTTCGTCGGCTACCAGGACCGGAAGAAGGTCGCCTCCGCCCTGCGGCCGATTTACACCGCCCCGACGGCCGATGCAGCGCAGGAAGCACTCGATGCGTTCGAGGCCTCCGATCTGGGACGGAAGTATCCCGCAACTGTCCGGACCTGGCGTAACGGTTGGGAGAAATTCATCCCGTTCCTGGCGTTCCCGCCGCCGGTTCGCCGGATCATCTACACCACCAACGCCATCGAGTCGCTGAACTACCAGCTCCGCAAGATCATCAAGAACCGCGGGCATTTCCCCAACGACCAGGCGGCCGTGAAGCTGCTTTGGCTGGCGATCTGCAACATCGAGGACAAACGCGCCAGCGCACGGGTCAAACTCGAGGGCAAAGCCCGGGAGAACCGGTCCAAGACCGTCAACAGACTCATCGAGGGAACCTTCTCACCAGGATGGAGCGAAGCCCTTGGCGTCCTCGTCCTGAACTATCCCGACAGACTCGGACCCTACCTAAACCAATGAGACTCCACCTCACTTACACAAACAACTTGACAGGCTCCCGTCCTGCAACGCCGACAGGGTCAACGGCAAAGCGTTGGTAAGTTCCAAGGATTCGGCCAGCAAGGCCCCGGCGGTCCGCTCACCGACAGTCAGGACACACGCGACCTCAGCGACCAACGACATTTCCTGAGCCGTGGCCTCCTGCGGCGACTGCCCCGGCGGGTCCAACGCTGCACAGACTTCGACCAATTCCGCGAGGACCCGGACCTTCTCCGCCGCCGTCCGGGCCTCAAGCCTGGCAATCCCGGCCAACCGGTCCAGGCAAAAATCCTTCCGCCGGCGCAACGGATCCGACGGGAACAGCACCTCGTCCAGAACCTCGTCCGCCGTCGTGCTTTCCATACACACATCATCCCGCGGAGCACCGACAATTAAGGTGTTGCCGGGAGGGGCTACAGCAGACGCGGTGGCAGCAGAATCGTTGCCCTCCGGCGCTTCAGCTGCGGCCTTGTTTTCCATGTTCAAATCATCTCGTGGACCACTGACAATTTGAGTGGAGCTGACAGAACATGCCTTCCAGGACGCCCCCACCAACACAAGCCGCCGGCAGGACGCGCCTGCCGGCCAAGGACCGCTCAGCCCTGCGCGGGGATAGCTAGCCGTTCGCCGTTTAAGTGTTCGCCGTTGTAGTACTTGAGTTCCCAACCGTTCTCGGCGTGGTGGTGGGCAAGGTTGAGCGCGGCGTTGTCGATGCTCTTCAGTGCCTGGCCGATTGCCCGGCTGAGGCTGACGCGCAGGAGCGTTCCGTGGGCGATTACCAGGACACGGCCTCCGCGGAACTCCCGGGCCAATCCTTCAAGGGCGGCCAGTCCGCGGCTGGCAGCCTCGTCCTCGCTCTCGGCACCACGGAAGCCGCCGGGAATCCGCAGCGCCTCCAGCTCAGGGCCGGCCTGCATGCCCTCCGCGGGGCCAAAGCTCCGCTCGGTCAACTCCGGAACGTGGCGGGCCACACTGCGGCCGAGCCCACCGGCGATGAGGTGCGCGGTTTCCGCCGCACGGCTCAGCGGAGAAGACACAATGGCGTCCCACTCGTAGCCGGACAGTGTGGCGACGGCGTCCCGCGCCTGCCCGCGGCCGACGTCGTTCAGCGGAATGTCGGTAGAACCCTGCAGCCGGCGCTGCGCATTCCAGTCTGTCTGGCCGTGGCGGACGAGAGCGAACGTCGTAAGGGTCATGCCTCCCATTGTGCCCTGACGCAAGCAGTGTCCCGGAATCCGGGGCCGCAGCATCCGCCGCTCACTGCACCACCGCTCACTGCACCACCGCTACCGGTAACAGCACAAAACGGAAGAGTACGACGGCGGGGCCTCCCGCCGTCGTACCCTGCTGTTGGTGCCGGTGCTGCCCGGCCGCAACCTTTTGGTCCGCAGCACCGCACCCAGGACGACGACGTCTTCAGAACCAGCAAAGGGGCTTTACATGACGAGAATGCTGATTATTGGCCCACCCGGTTCGGGCAAGGGAACCCAGGCGGAGCGGATTTCCGAACGCCTCGGTGTAGTGGCTATTTCGACGGGCGATATTTTCCGCGCCAACGTCAAGGGCGGCACGCCACTGGGACTCGAGGCCCGGAAGTATATGGACAACGGGGACTTCGTGCCGGACAGCGTCACGAACGAAATGGTGCGGAACCGCCTCAGCCAGGACGACGCCAGGAGCGGCTTCCTGCTGGACGGCTACCCGCGCACCATCGCACAAGTGGACTATCTGGACGGGATCCTCGGCGCTGCCGACCAGGAGCTCGGCGTGGTCCTCCAGCTGACAGCGGACGACGAGGAGCTCGTGTCCCGACTGCTGGGCAGGGCAAAGGAAACCGGGCGGAGCGATGACAATGAAAGTGTCATCCGCCACCGGCTCGATCTCTACCACCAGCAAACCGAGGCCGTGGTGGCCAGGTACGCCAGGCGGGGGATCCTCACGCAGGTTGACGGCATCGGCGGGATCGACCAGGTCACGGACAGGGTACTGGGCAGCATCAGTGAACAGGCCGGAGCAGCCGGAGCAGCCGGCAGCGAACAGTAGCCGCCGGCCCCGGCCGGCCGCTAAAGCCCGCCGGCGAGCTTGTAGTAGGCGGCGTTCCAGTTCAGGTCCTTCTTGAACTGGCGGATGGTGGTGTCCTCGTCGATGGTGAGGAGCTCGGTCTTGGCGATCTCGGCAAAGTCCTCAAACACATCCATGCCGACGGCGGTGCTCAGCACGGTGTGATGGGCGGCTCCTGCGGTGAGCCATGCGGCGGCCGAGGTCGCGAAGTCGGGCTTCGGTTGCCACAGCGCGCGGGCTACGGGAAGGTTGGGCAGCGGCTGATCCAGCGGCACCACCTCCACGGCGTTGGCCACCAGGCGGAAGCGGTCCCGCATGTCCGAAAGGGCCACCACCACGCCCGCGGAGGCATCGGCGTCGAACACCAGGCGGACGGGATCCTCGCGGCCGCCGATGCCCAGCGGGTGGATCTCCAGGCTCGGCTTTCCGGCCGTCAGGGACGGGCAGACTTCAAGCATGTGCGCGCCCAGGATCTTCTCCGCGCCGGGCGCCAAGTGGTACGTGTAGTCCTCCATCAGGGACGCGCCGCCGGGCAGGCCTGCCCCCATCACCTTCGCTGCCCGCACCAGGATGGCGGTCTTCCAGTCGCCCTCGGCGCCGAAGCCGTAGCCGTCAGCCATCAGCCGCTGGACTGCGAGGCCGGGGAGCTGGCGGAGCGCGCCCAGGTCTTCAAAGGAGGTGGTGAAGGCGGCGGAGCCGTTGGCTTCCAGGAAGCTGCGCAGGCCCAGTTCGATGCGGGCGCCGTAGCGGAGGGAATCGTGGCGGGCCGCGCCGGCGCGGAGCTCCGGCACCACATCGTAAAGCTCTTCGTACTCGGCAACCAGGGTGTCGACGTCGGCCTCTGCGGCGCCGTGCACGGCGTCGGCGAGTTCGTTGACTGACCAGGTGTTGACGGAGACGCCGAAGCGGAGCTCGGCCTCGGTCTTGTCGCCTTCGGTGACGGCGACGTTGCGCATGTTGTCGCCGAAGCGGGTCAGCTTGAGGGTGCGGACGGCGGCCCAGCCGGCAGCGGCGCGCTGCCAGACGCCCACCTGGCGTGCCACCTCGGGGTTGGAGACGTGCCCCACCACGGTCTTGCGGGCGATGCCCAGCCGGGACTGGATGTAGCCGAACTCGCGGTCACCGTGCGCGGCCTGGTTCAGGTTCATGAAATCGAAATCGATGTCCGCCCACGGGAGCTCAACGTTGGCCTGGGTGTGCAGGTGCAGGAGCGGCTTACGCAGCAGATCCAGCCCGTTGATCCACATTTTGGCCGGGGAGAACGTGTGCATCCAGGCCGTGACGCCGATGACGGAATCGTCCGAGTTCGCTTCCAGTGCGGTGCGGCGGATGGCGTCCGAGTCGGTCAGGACGGGCTTCCAGACGATCCTGACCGGCACGGCGGAGGAGGCGTTGAGCTGGTTGGCGATCTCCTGGGACTGGGCGGCCACCTGCTTGAGGACGTCCTCGCCGTAGAGGTGCTGGCTGCCGGTGAGGAACCAGACCTCGTAGCCGTCGAGGGAAGTGTTTGCTGCGGTGCTCATGGGTTCTCCTGCGAAAGTAGGTAAGTTTGCGTGGGCTGGCGGCGCGGTGTGCCGGCCGGATGGCTGGGCCGGTTGGCCGGGCCGCATGTTATTGGCCGTAGACGTTCTGGTAGCGGGCGTAGAGGGAGTCCACGTGGCCCTGGTCGATGGCCACCGGTTCACCCAGCTGGCGCGAAATGTGGACAGTCCGGGCCACTTCCTCGCACATCACGGCGGCCTTCACCGCGGACCGGGCGTCCTTGCCGATGGTGAACGGGCCGTGGTTCTGCATCAGCACCGCGGGGGAGTTCGAGTTCTTCAGCGTCTCCACAATGCCCTGGCCGATCGAGTCGTCGCCGATCAGCGCGAAGGGTCCCACCGGGATGGACCCGCCGAATTCATCGCCCATCATGGTCAGCACGCAGGGGATGGACTCACCCCGGGCAGCCCACGCCGTGGCGTAGGTGGAGTGGGTGTGCACCACACCGCCGACGTCGGGCATGTTCCGGTACACGTACGCGTGAGCGGCAGTATCCGACGACGGCGACAACGGCGGGTTGCCCCACTCACCTTCTTCATCGCCATCCACCGGGACGCCGTAGAGGTCGGTAACCACCATCTGCTCCGGCGTCAGGTCGTCATACGAAATGCCGGAGGGCTTGATGACCATGAGCTCGTGGCCGGGCACGCGGGCGGAGACGTTGCCGGCGGTCCACACCACCAGTCCATAGCGGGTGAGTTCGGCGTGCAGGGTGCAGACGTCCTCCCGGACCCGGGCGATGGTGTCCAGGATCGCTGTTCCAGCGCTCATGCGGAGGCTCCAACGGTTGCAGGGATGGAGGGTTGTGCGCCTGCGCCAGCGCCGGCGGCGGACACTGCGGCGGCCCTGCGCTGGATTGCCTTGAGCCGGTGCATCACATCGTTGGCGCCGCGGCCGAAGTAATCGTGGAGCGTGCGGTATTCCTGGAACAGCTCCTCATATGCGGCAACGTTTTCCGGGATGGGCGTGTACACGTCGCCGGGTTCGGAGCCCATGGCTGCCGCGGCCTCGCGGATGTCGGCGTACTTTCCGGCCGCTACGGCGGCGTGGATCGCGGAGCCCAGCGCCGGACCCTGGCTCGAGCCGATAGTGGACAGCTTCAGGCCCGTGATGTCCGCGTAGATCTGCATCAGGAGCTTGTTCTTCAGGAGTCCGCCGGCCACGATGAACTCCTTGACGGGCACCCCCGAATCGCGGAAGGCGTCAACGATGGTGCGGGTGCCAAAGGCCGTTGCCTCGAGCAGGGCACGGTAGGTGTCCTCGGGCTTCGTGGCGAGGGTCTGGCCCACCACCACGCCGGAGAGTTCGTGGTCCACGAGTACCGAGCGGTTGCCGGAGTGCCAGTCCAGGGCGATCAGGCCGTGCTCACCGATCGCCTGCACGGCGGCGAGCTCGGTGAGGTACTCGTGGATGCCCAGGCCCTTGCCGGCGGCAGCCTGGTGGTATTCCGGGGGCACGCCGTTTTTGGTGAACCAGCCGAAGATGTCGCCCACGCCGGACTGCCCTGCTTCATACCCCCAGAGGCCGTCCACGATGCCGCCGTCCACTACGCCGCACATGCCGGGGACTTCGCGCAGTTCAGTGCCGTTCATGACGTGGCAGGTGGAGGTGCCCATGATGGCCACCAGCTGGCCGGGCTCCACGGCACGGGCGGCCGGGGCGGTCACGTGCGCGTCCACGTTGCCCACAGCCACGGCGATGCCCTCCGGCAGGCCTGTCCACCCGGCGGCCTCGGCCGTGAGGTAGCCGGCAGCCTCGCCCAGGCGGCCGATGGTGTGCTCAAGTTTGGTGCTGACGAAATCCTTGAACTCCGGGTTCAGCGCGGCCAGGAAGTCCTCGGAGGGGTAGCGGCCGTCCTGGTAGATGCCCTTGTAGCCGGCGGTGCAGGCGTTGCGGACGTACTGCCCGCAGAGTTGCCAGACAATCCAGTCGGCGGCCTCCACCCAGTGGTCCATGGCGGCGTAGGCATCCGGATCCTCTTCCAGCAGCTGCAAACCTTTGGCGAATTCCCATTCGGACGAGATGAGCCCACCGTAGCGCGGCAGCCAGGATTCGTCGCGCTCCGCGGCCAGCCGGTTGATCCGGTCCGCCTGCGGCTGGGCAGCGTGGTGGCGCCACAGCTTTACATAGGCGTGCGGACGGTTTGCAAACCCGGACACCTCGTTCAGCGGTGTCCCGTCCGCTGTGGTGGGCACCATGGTGCAGGCGGTGAAGTCAGTGGCAATGCCGACCACGGCGGCCGGGTCGATGCCCGCGTCCGCGACGGCGGCGGGGACCGCGTGGCGCAGGACGTCCCGGTAGTCGTTGGGGACCTGAAGCGCCCATTCCCCGGGAAGGGGGACGGCGCCGTCGGCCGTTACGTCTGCCGGCAGGGCGCCGGTCACTACCGCGTGCGGGTAATCGAAAACCCCGCTGCCGAGTTCCTTGCCGTCCCTCACCCGCACCACCACTGCGCGGCCGGAGAGGGTGCCATAGTCCACGCCGATGACGTACTGTTCGCTGCCGTCCACTGTGACGTCCATAAAATGCTTCCTCCAATTGGCTGCCGCCACTTCGCGGCCTGCGATCAATTGTGAGCGCTAACAAAGGTGAAGTCAACAACGGTTGGTGCGCAATACGCCGGTGCGCGCTACGCCGCATGAGGTTCCACTGTTCAGGGGCATGCGATGTGGGTAAGGGGCCTTTATGCATCGGCAGGAACTCCAACTCAGCGCAGGCCGTGGGGTGCGTCGTTCCGGGTATGGGTGGATCTTGGGGCCGGTGGCCGTGGGCCTGGGTCTCGTGGCTCACCTGCTTTCAGGCGGCCCGCCTCCCAGGGCTTCCGTTCTGATCGCCGTTGCTGCATTGGCCGGCATGCTGGCCGCCGTTGCAGGCCGGTTTCAACTGCGTACATGGGCAGTTCTGCTCGCGTCGGGCCTGGCGCAGCAAGTACTGCACCTGGCGTTCACCGGGCTGGCCGCGGTGGAGGCGGATTCCGCCGTGCCTCATGATCATCGGTCCCTGATTGTCCCTGACTTGGCGGTGCCAACGCCCCACGTGCAGTCCATGGAACTGATGATCGACCTCCATGCCGCAGCAGCGGTGGTGACCCTGCTTTTGGTCATCCTGTGGGACAGGATAGCCTCAGGCAACCCGGGGAAAGAACGGCGATCAGGTGTTCAGCGTGCCCCTGACGATGCTGACGCTTGAGTGCGCAGGGTTCCCATCAACCGGCTCGTCGGAGACATCCACAATGGGGAAGTCCGTGAGCTCCAGGCCGGAAGGGACTTCGAAGGTTCCAGTATCGGAGTTCATGACTCCCAGGCTGACCAGCCGCGAGAGGTCCGGTGCGATCAGCCATACTTCCTGGTAGCCCTGGGCCTCGTCCTTGCTGAGCTTTACCTCCAGCGTTCGGGAGCCATCGTTCGCCCTGACTACTTTCGCGGAACCGGTGGCAGAGAACTGGGCCAGCGGGGCGAGCTCGGCCTGCGCGAGGGGCTCGGGTGCCTGGTTCAACGTCCAAACAGTGGCAGTGGCCACCACGACGGTTGCCGCTGCAGCAGCCAGCCACGTTCCCGGCCGCTGCCACCAGGCGGACTTACGGCGGCGGGCAACACGGGCCTCGTCAAGAGACTGCGGCTTCGCCGGCGGGGAACCCTGTTCAGTGGCAGCTGCCTTGCCCTGCAGGGTGGCCAGGGGGTCTTCCTGCAGTGAGGGCGAGAGGCCCAGTTCCCGGTGGATGCCGGCCCAGACGTGTGGTCCTGGCGCCGCCAGGCTGCTGGCGTCAGGCGTAGTCTTGACGGCGTTCACTGCCCGGCGCAGCGCCGCGTAGTCGGCCGCGCATTCGCCGCAGCCGCGCAGGTGCTCACGCGAGGTCTCATCCTGCCAGTCGTCATAGAGTGCGAGGAGGCTCAACTGTTCCGGATCAAGATGCGGCATGGTCTACCTCCAATCTGTTTCGCAAATGGGACAAGCTTCGGCGGATGTGGCTCTTGACCGTACCAAGCGGCAGCTCAAGTTTCCGTGAGATCTGCTCGTGGGTCAGGTCATCATAGAAGGCGAGCTTCATGATGGAGCCCTGGGGTTCGCCGAGCCGGTCCAATTCGCCGTCCAGGAGCAGCCGGTCCGCGAGGACCTCGGCCGCTTCGGGCTCAGGCACCGCTTCACCAGGCCCGCGGGCACCGGCTGCGGCGATGACTTTCCTGGTTTCCCGGGAGAAGGAGGATTGGGTGTCACTGATGACGTTGCGGGTGATGCCCACGATCCAGGCCGGGAGCCGGGCCACCTGCGGGTTAAACGTGTTCCGGGAGCGCCACACACGGATAAAGACTTCCTGCGTGACGTCATCGGCCGCCGATCGGTCAGGCAGCGAGCGCAATGCCAGCGTGTGCACCAGCGGCGCGAACTCCCGGTAGGCCGCAGCCAGCGCCCGTTCGTCACCTGCCACAAAGGCGGCGGTCAATGCGTCGTCCCATCCCGGAGCGGCCTGGTCAGGAGGTGCCAAACTGGGCTCCTTCCCGGCGTCGGTGACGAGACTCACGGCTTATCACCGCTCACTCAAGGACCGCGGTGACAATGACATTGTCGCTGTAGTCCTTGACTTCGTCCAGCCATCTGCCGCCGCAGGTAACCACCTTCAGTTCGTGCGGCCCGGCCCTGCGGAAGAGGGCATCTCCGTCGAACCTGTCCTTGGCCATCAGTTCCACCGAGACCACCCGGTAGACCAGGGGAGGCGCGTCCTGGCGTCCCACCTGGATGGCGGTTCCGGCCGCAAGCGATTTCAGCTGCGAGAACGGCGCCTGATCGGACGTGGTGTCGATATGACCGGCGATCACCGCGGTGCCGGCGTCTGCCCCGGGTGCGGGGCCGAACCGGTACCAGCCTGCCTGATCGAAGGGCCCGGGGATCTCCATGGCACCGCCGGCCGCCACTCCCACCGGGACCACGGTCATGTTGATGGTTGTTCCGGCCACCGTGAGGGTGGTCGGTGCGGGGACGGGCACCGTCGGTGCCGGCAGGGTGGCGGGCGCCGCCGGAACAGGAGCGGGAACAGAAGCCCGGCTGGTGGCGGGGCCCGGGGCTGGGGTTTCGGCCGCCGGGGTGATGCCCGGAGTTGGACCACCGGCCTGGGCCGTGCTTTGGCCGGAGCCCGCCGTCATGGGTGCGGAGGGCTGGGAGGTGGGGGCGGGGACGCAGGCGGGTAGCAGGAGCGCGGCCGCCACCAAGGCCATAAGACCCGGCGGCGACGGACGACGGCGGGCGATCACCGCCGTCGTGGTGCTGGTTTTCATGACCGGTCTTCCCCGCGCAAGCCCGGGAGGGTTTGCCGCGTTGGCTGGTTTGCGTTGGCTGGTAAGGGAGGTGGCCCGGCCGGCCGGTTCACACCGGGCGGCCGGGCCGATTACAGCTGCTCCTGCAGGACTACCTTCGCTGCGGTGCTACTTCACCCGCCGGCCGGCGACCGTGCGGGCGACATTCATGCCGCCCACCAGGAGCGCCAGCCCCAAGGCACTGAAGCCGATGACTGCCACGGTTGCTCCGGCTGATGCCATGCCTGCCGGTGCGGTTGCTGCTGCGGTACCGGACGAGCCGTCACGCGCTCCCGGTACTGACCCGGGTGAGGAGTGGAGGCCTTCGATCGTCTGGACGGCCAGCTGGAGGTTGTTGTCCGCCAGGCTGCCCCAGGCGTAAACGATCGTGTGGGTCCCCTCGGTGACGGTGACATCCGCCGGGCCGATGACCGGCGCCGTGGTGCCTGTTGCGGCAACTGCCGCCGGTACGGTACCGGGGTCTAGGCTCAGGGTCTGCTCGTTGGGGTTGGCCAGGTTGGTGATGACGGGGGCGCCGCCGGCCAGGACATCCACTGCGGGGGCTGCTGCGGTGTGCCGGACGGTCAGCTTGCCCTTGCCTGCCGCGATCTGCGAGACATCATTGGTGAAGAAATTGGCGGTCGGCTTGCCGGCCGCATCGAGGTTGGCGACCGCCGTGTAGTTGCCGTTCGCGGCCAGCGTCACCGTTACGGGACCGATCACAGGAGCCGAGGCATCCGCGGCATCCGAGGCGGTGATGGCCAGTTCGTAGGCGCCGGCGGGCAAAGCCAGCGGCCCGGCCAGGGTTCCGGGCGTGAAATCGTCAAGGGTGCGGTCGCCGTTGACCCAGACGTCCACCGTGAGTCCCGGAACGCCGTGCAGTACTGAAAGCTGGGCGTCGCCTTCAGCGGCCTGGGCCGGGCCGGCGAGAGCGATTGCTGCCGCAATTGCTGCTGCGCCCGCGCCTGCTGTGAAAATGCTTCTACGCATGTCCTGCTCCTTCATCGGCCCGCCTCGCGGGCATTTTTTGCTTACACCCCTACTACCGGCGCAGCATCGAATCTGGATGCACTTGCATGGAATTTTTCCAAAGAAACTTTTTAGGTTCCGGAAGGACTAGCCGGAACTGGCCGCCGGCGGAGCCGTGCTGGCCCGGAGCAGAAGCCCCGGGGTGACCACTGTGGAGCTGACCGGAGCTCCGGCTTCGATCTCCTTGAGCATGATGTCCATGCAGCGGCGCCCGAGTTCCTCGAAGTCCTGGCGGACAGTGGTGAGCGGCGGGCTGAAGTACGCAGACTCCGGCTGATCGTCGAAGCCCACCACGGAGACGTCGTCGGGAACCCGGACTCCTGCCTCGTTGAAGGCGCGCAGGATGCCCAGGGCCATCTGGTCGTTCCCCACAAAAAGCGCTGTCGCGGAGGGCTCGGCGGCTGAGCGCTCGGCGGCGAGCCTGCGGCCGATGTCGTAGCCGCTGCCGGCGCTCCAGTCGCCTTCCAGCAACAGGTCGTGGGGGAGTCCGGCCTCGGAGAGCGCGCTGCGCCAGCCCTCGGCGCGGAGGGCCCCGTCAGTCCAGTCGGAGGGCCCGGCCACATGGCCGATCCGCCGGTGGCCACGTTCAATGAGATGCCCGACGGCGAGCTCGGCACCGCGCTTCTGGTCCACCATCGCACCGCTCACCGTTGCGCTGCCCAGCGAGCCGACGGCAATGACGGGAACGCCGGCGTTGTACTCCTCGAGGATCGCCAGGGTTTCGGAGTGCGGAACCAGCACGGCGATGCCGTCCACGGACTGGTCGGTGAAGTGCCGCAGGGCATCGAAAATGGCCTCGCGGCTGACTGCGCGAAGGGCGGCGATGCTGACGAAATAGCCGGCGTCCCGTGCTGCCTGCTCCACTCCCAGCAGCGTGTTGGCCGGGCCGTACTGGGCGAGTTCGCTGCCCAATACGCCGATGGTCTGCGAGCGCCTGGTCACCAGGCTGCGCGCGGCGGTGTTCCGGCGGTACCCGAGCTCGGCGATGGCGGCTTCCACCTTTTCCCGGGTGGCTTTGCTGACGTTCGGGTGGTTGTTGATGACGCGGGACACCGTCTGGTGGGAGACCCCCGCGTGCTCCGCCACATCTTCAAGCCGCGGCAGGCGGGCGTCGCTTTTTTTCATGGGCCCATTGTGCGGGACCGGGCAGGGGAATCGCGAATGGACCCTTACCGGGGAACCCGGCCGGGTGGCAGACTGTGGCCATGAGTATCGAGCAGTGGTGGCCGAAACTGCAGCCGTCAACACGGGAATGGCTGATTAAGAACAATGGGGACGCGGTGCCGGCCGGAATCGTCGCCGAGATCACGGACGCCGGCGGAATGGTCGACGGCGGCGGGTGGTGGGTTGGGCAGGGTGACGGGTCCGGTTTCTATTTCTCCGATCAGGCGATCGATTGGATCGAAACGGTGGCGAACGACGAAACGCCCGAAAGTCCCTGATCAGCCTCGTCAACATATGTTGACACCTCCTTCTTGCGTCAACTAATGTTGACGCATGGAGGTGGAACGCATGAAGACACTTGTAGCGTCGATGGACGGCAAAGGTCCCGCTGAAGCGCTGTACGCCGTGGCTGAGCTGCAGAAGGAAGTCGGACGGACCGAAGCATCCCTGGTCCGGAAGGCCCGTCAGGCCGGTCTGTCCTGGGAGGCCATTGCCCTGTGCCTGGGCGTCAGCAAACAGGCCGTGCACCGCAAATACGGGAAGCAGTAAGCCTCACGCGGGAGCTGTTGGTCCGGCGTTCTGCCACAGTCCCATCACGTTGCCTTCAGGGTCACGGAAGTAGGCATTCCAGCCAGAGCCCGGAACTTCCATCCTGCCCCGCACCGTCTCGCCGCCCAGCCGGCTGATCTGCTCCAGCGCAGCGTCGATGTCCGCGACGTCGATGGTGATCACCGGAGTCTTGAGGTCACCTCCGCGCCGGAAGATCCCGCCGTTGATGGCTCCCGGTTCCAACGGAACACCCTTCTCGTTCATCGGCGTGGTCATGGCAAGGCTGTACTCCATCTCCGGCGGAAGGACCTGGAAGTCCCAGCCGAACACCGCTGAGTAGAAGTTCCTCGCCCGTTCTTCGTCGTCAGCGGGAACCTCGAAATGTACTACTGCGCCCATGGTGATCTCCTGCAGGTATTGAAGGGAAGGCGCCGTGCTCCGGCGCCGCGTGTTTATCGTTTGGTGCCGGTTTCGAGCGGGATCACCTCGATCCGTGCGCCCTGGCCGGTCACCACCAGAACGTGCGCCGCTGTGACTCCTGCCAAGGCAGAGACCAGCTGAGCTGCCGGCTCCGGCTCCCCGTTCGGGCCGCCCGCCGAGGCAGCGGGTCCGCGCCCGGCGTCGGCCCTTTTCCATACAGTCACCCTGGCGCCGGTGGCATCAGTGATCGCTTTGACCAACGGCTCAGAGCGTTCGGAGGTCACCAGGACGACGTGCTCGAGTGTGCCGGCCGGGGGTGCTGCAGGCGCCGCAGGCGCGGCGGGCGCCAGGAGGACCCGCTCCCGGCGCCACAGTGCGAAATGATAGGCGGCCACAAAGCCTGCTGCTATCAAAAGACCCAGCGGCGCACGGACGCGGTCCAAAAGGCTGCCCCGGGAAACGTCACCGAGGAGGAATTCGAAGAGCCGGTAGCCAATCACCAGCAGGGCAATGAGCGCCACCACCGCGCTGACGCCAAAAAACACCGTGAGGTAGATCCGCCGGCCCGGGGGGATGGCTTCGGCCGTACGCGGTTGCTTGGCCGGCTTCCAGGCCCGCCACCAGACAGGCCCTCCCACCAGGAGGGAGCTGAGGCCACCGAGCAGCAGGGTGCGTGTGCCGCCGCCCGCCAGGGGTGACACCGCCATGGCCAGCGCGGCGTTAATCACCACACCGACCCCCGAGGCGGCCGCCGCCAAGGCAACCCCGGCAGTCACCAGCAGGCCCGCGCGCCGGGTGGCAACGGACCGGGCATTCCCGCTCACGCGGTGATACCGCCACACCAGGGCGCCGATGGCGAGCGCCGCGATGGCCGGGCCCAGGGGAGCCAGCAGTTCGTTCAGGGGTACGCTCCTGTCGAACGCCAATCTCAGGAGGATAAAAAGGGCGACGCCGGCACCCACCAGCGCAGTGATGCCCGCTGCGAAGATCCCCGCACCAATAAGCGCCACATCCGCCAAGGGTGTCTGCTGCCTCCGCCCGCCGCCCCTGAACCAGTGCCACCACCAGATCAGGCCGCCGCCCACGGCCCACACCAGGGCTCGGAGCAAGGGCTGCCACCACGATTCCGCTGCCGGGGTCAGGCTGACGAAGCCCCTGATGGCGACGTCGAGCAGGCCGCCCAGTGCGGAGATGGCGGCGATTGCGCCCATCAGCAGCCCGGAGACCCACCCGATGACGGCAGGGATGTCATCAAGATCGATGGGATGTTTGACCGGGTGGCGCCACATCCAGCGGTGCCAGATCCAGATGGCCGCCCAGACCAGCCCTGAGGGCAGGAGGGTGTGCCACCGCGGCTCCTGCCGGCCGATGAAGCTCGCCACCATTCCCAGCAGTGACGTTGCCGAGACAATCAGGGAGACCGCATAAACGGCTGCCAGGTACACGCCCCACCCCGCTGAGGCGCGTTCCGCAGGGTCGTCGAGCCGCCTCCAGACAAACCACCACAGGAGTGCGGCAAGCGGCCCGCCGATCAGGGTAAACGCCAGCGACCTCGACAGGCCGGCCACGTCAGTGGACGCCAGCACTGCTTCTGTGGTGAACATACGCTCCAGCAGTCCGCTGAGCCCGATCGCTGCGATCACCACCAAGGCGAACAGCAGGACGTAGAGGATCAGGCGGCGGAGGGTCAGCTGCGCGGAACCTGCCGGTGCAGTCCTTGCGTCGTCCAGCTCGGACGTCATGGCTTCACCGCCGGGCCGGTGCAGGACAGCAGCTGGTACGGCGCCTGGTCCACCATCCACCTGCCATCGGCCTTCACCAGGGAGAACCGGTCCTCCATCTCGTACTCGGACGGTCCGAAGGGGCCACCGGAGCCTGTGTTGACGACCACTGAGACCCGAACGAGCGCGGTGTTGTCTCGTTCGGTGGTGGAAATATGGACTATCCGGGTGGGTAGCGGGCCGCTTTCGGCGAAGCCGCGGCACCGTGAGCGCGCCGAGTCGGTGAGGTAGGAATCGGCGGTTGTGGTGTCGCCGCTGATCACCGCGGTGCTGTACCGCTGGACCACCCCGGCGGGCGTCGACTCGTCCAGCACTTGCGGCTCCCCGCGGGTGAAAACGACTGCCAACGCGACGATCACCAGAGCGGCAATGGCTGCGACGATGATGAGGAGGATCCGGTCAGGTTTTCGCGCCGCGGCGTTCATGCCGTCAGTATGGCGTACTGCCTGCCCCCGTGGAGGTGTCTTCCGGCCCTGATTCCGGCACGATGCTGTCCACTAGGTCAGAACCAGGGCGTCCCCGCTGAGGTCCATCCCGTGGCCCTTGATTTCGGCGAGTACGGCGTCGCTCGTTCCGGCCAGCATCCCCTGGAGTCCGGCAGGGAGGGATTCCCAGGCTTCGTCCCCCAGCGCCTCTCGGATGACAGCCTCGGCAGCCAGTCCACTTTGGGCTGCGGAGCGTTCAAGGACCCTGCGGCGCAGCGTGCGGGCCCAGGCGTCAGCGGCCGGCTCGATGGTGAACAGGGCCGGTTCCAGCAGGACCAGCGCCTTCACTTTGTCCGGGAAGCGGCGGGCAAGCTCGATGGCGATCAGACCCCCTGTGCTGCGGCCGATCACCACTGCCGGTCCGGCGTGGAGGGCGGCCAGGAGGGCGGCGGCATCATCCACGTGGTCCACCAGCTGCAGGGCCGCGAACGGCGCTGCAGGAGCGCTGCGGTGGAAGCCGCGACGGTCATAGATAATGCACCGGCCGTGCAGGGCGAGTTCCTGCGCGGCGTCCTCCCACAACACGGCCGAACTGGGCGTCCCATGCAGGCCCAGGAGGGGAATCCCTTTGCCGTGT
This sequence comes from Pseudarthrobacter sp. DSP2-3-2b1, assembly GCF_049895945.1. Taxonomy (NCBI): domain Bacteria; kingdom Bacillati; phylum Actinomycetota; class Actinomycetes; order Micrococcales; family Micrococcaceae; genus Pseudarthrobacter; species Pseudarthrobacter sp. DSP2-3-2b1. Next base: position 16,635 of record NZ_JAFCTI010000004.1, read on the forward strand.
TCTTCGTAGTAGAGCTCCACGCCGTTAACGCTGAGTCGGGGCATAGCATCAGAATAGGTCCCTAACGCGGACGGGTGAATCCATGTCAGGATCAGGTATGCCAACCCGCCTGATGCTGCTCGACACCGCATCCCTGTACTTCCGTGCCTTCTACGGACTCCCGGACACCCTCGTCCGTTCCGATGGCACACCGGTGAACGCCGTCCGCGGCCTCCTGGACATGATTGCCCGGCTCACCACCGATTACGGCGCAACCCATCTCATCGCCTGCTGGGACGACGCTTGGCGGCCGCAGTGGCGCGTTGACCTGATCCCCACCTACAAATCGCACCGGGTTGCTGAAGAGGTGGCCGGTGGAACCGACGTCGAGGTTGTCCCGGACGCCCTTGAAGCGCAGATCCCGCTGATCCGGCACGTGCTTGACCTGGCCGGCATTGCGGTGGTGGGAGCCGCCGAGCATGAGGCGGACGATGTCGTCGGCACCTACGCCAGTCATGCCGAGGTTCCGGTCGATGTTGTGACCGGTGACCGCGATCTTTTCCAGGTGGTGGACGACGCCCGCCGGGTGCGGGTGATCTACACCGCGAGGGGGATGCGGAACCTCGAGGAAGTGACCGATGCCGTGGTGGTCCGGAAGTACCGGGTGCTGCCCGAACAGTATGCCGATTACGCCACGCTGCGGGGTGACGCGTCGGACGGGCTGCCGGGCGTCGCCGGGATCGGCGAGAAGACCGCGGCGTCACTCCTGCTGGAGTACGGAACCCTGGACAGCCTGCTCGCAGCGGCTACGGATGGGGGCAGCGGCCTGTCTAATCCGGTGCGGGCCAGGCTCGCCGCCGCCGCGGACTACCTGAGCGTCGCGCCCACCGTGGTGAAGATCGTGCGCGACCTGGAGCTGCCCAGCCTGGCGGAGGCGGGAGCGCAGCTGCGTCCCGTCACTGGCGATTCCCGTGCCGAACTGGAGCGTCTCGGGCTTGAGTGGAACCTGGGCGGCTCGGTCACGCGGCTGCTGGCCGCGCTTGACCGGCGCGGCTGATATCAGCCAGTTGGCGGGAGGAAACGGCCGTTCCTGATTTGTGACGGACCGAAAATGATCTCCAGCGGGGCTATCTCGATGGGCTGACGGTCACGGGTCTTCGGCCGGCCTACCGCTACGTGGGGAACCCAGTGGGGGTAACGGTAGCCCAGGGCAGGCGAGCTGAGGATGAAATCGTCCACGTTGTCCACCAGCAGCGAGTCCAGCAGCCCGTGCAGTCCCTGAACCAGCGCAACCTGGAACTCGTGCACCTGCTGCGGCACCTCCACCTCGAGCCCGGCGACACCGCCGCCGCCGAGCACAATCAAACGCTCCGCCGTGCCGGCGAAGCCATTCAGGACCGGCAGTGCCCGCAACCAGGCCGCCGTTTGCCGGATTGCGTCATCAGCACCGGTGATTCCCTTGGTCCAGTCCGTCACATCCCGGCCGAAATCCTCCAGGATGCCCAGGTGCAGCAGGGTCAGATGCAGTCCCCGTGGCCTGCGTAAACCCAGTACATAGCCGCCGAGGGCATCGAAGTCGGCCGGGCCCGTTCCCACGCTGAGCACGGGCACCTCCACCGTGATGCGTGGCAGTGCCTGCATGCGGATCTCCTCAATCCGGCCCTGACCGGGCCCAGGCTGCCATTATCCTCCGGTCCCGGGTGTTTGCCGGCGGTGGTGCTCTTGCCGTTCCGCCCGCCAGGGTGTCGAATCGAAGGACACGGTTCGGCACGGTGGATGGCAAAGACGCCAGGAGGTTCCCATGTCAGTCAAAGGCACAAAGGACGCAGCGCGGACGGCGGGGCGGGGCGGCCCGGAAGTACGCCGGGCTGACGCCCAGGCCGGCATCGCAGCCCAGGACCCGGCTACGGTGCGGAATGTGGCGCTGATCGGGCACTCGGCCGCCGGGAAGACAATGCTGGTTGAGGCACTGCTGGCTGCCCACGGCATGATTAGCCGCAAGGGCTCCATCGCCGAGGGAACAACCGTCACCGATTCTGATCCTGCCGCCGTCCACCAGCAGCGCTCGGTCACGTTGTCGGTGGTTCCGCTGCTCATTGACGGCACTAAAGTGAACCTCTTGGATACGCCGGGGTATCCGGATTTTATCGGCGAACTTCGGGCGGGGCTGCGGGCTGCGGACGCGGCCCTGTTTGTTGTCTCGGCCGTGGACGGCATCGATGCCACCACCACGGCGCTGTGGGGTGAGTGCGAAACCGCCGGTACTCCGCGGGCTGTGGTGATCACCCGGCTTGACCACCCCCGCGCAGATTACGACGCCGTCCTGGCCGCCTGCCAGCGGACCTTCGGCGAGTCGGTGCTGCCGCTCTACGTCCCGGTCCGGACAGGCGGGGAAGTAACTGGGCTGCTTGGCCTGTTGTCCGGGACCGTCTCCGACTACTCAACTGCAGAGCCAGCGCCATCCACCTCGCAGGGTGGCACAGACCAGCTGGCAGGCTCCGAAGCCGCCCGCGGCCAGCTCATCGAAGGGATCATCGCCGAAAGCGAGGACGAAACCCTCATGGACCGCTATCTCGGCGGTGAGGACATCGATACCGATGTCCTCATAGCGGACCTGGAAACCGCCGTCGAACGCGCTTCCTTCTTCCCGGTCATTCCCACCTCCGCAGTGACCGGGCTCGGGACGGCAGAACTCCTGGAGATCCTGACCAAGGCCTTTCCCTCGCCCCTGGAGCGCGGCCTCCCCGAAGCAACCGACCTTGCCGGGGGCCGGGCAGCAGCCTTGGCGTGTGACCCGTCCGGCCCGCTGGCTGCCGAGGTGGTCCGCACCACCGTGGACCCGTTCCTGGGGCGGGTCTGCCTGGTCCGGGTCTTCTCCGGCACCCTGCGTGAAGACACTGCAGTGCACGTGGCCGGCCACGGACTGGCGGAACGCGGCCACCAGGACCATGACGCCGACGAACGCCTGACGCACCTCTATTCCCCGTTGGGGGCCAACCTGCGGCCCGTTCCATTCTGCATCGCCGGGGACATCTGCGCCGTGGCGAAACTGGGAAGTGCCGAGACCGGGGACACCATCTCGGGCAAGGACCAGCCGCTCCTGCTGGCCACCTGGGAAATGCCCGAACCGCTGATGCCGGTGGCGATCGAGGCGGACTCCAGAAGCGATGAGGACGCGCTCGCCCGGAGCCTTGCGAAGGTGGCAGCGGGCGATCCGACACTCCGGGTGGAACGGAACCCCGAAACGCACCAGCTGATCCTCTGGTGCATGGGGGAGGCCCACGCCGATGTGGTGTTGGACAGGCTGCGCGACCAGGGCGTAAAGCTGCACACCCTCGACGTCGTGACCCCCCTGCGGGAAACCTTCGCGGCGCCCGCCTCCGGACACGGCCGGCACGTCAAGCAGTCCGGTGGGCACGGCCAGTACGCGGTCTGCGACATCGACGTCGAACCGCTGGCCAGGGGCGCCGGCTTCGAATTTGTGGACAAGACAGTGGGTGGCGTGATCCCGGGAACTTTCATCTCGTCGGTGGAAAAGGGGGTCCGGGCCCAAATGCAGAAAGGACTGACGGCCGGCTTCCCCGTGGTTGACCTGCGCGTCACCCTGAGGGGCGGGAAAGCCCACAGCGTTGACTCCTCCGATGCCGCCTTCCAGGCCGCGGGCGCCCTCGCCCTGCGGGAGGCGGCCGCCGCCGGGCGCATCCAGCTCCTCGAGCCCGTGTCCTCGGTCAGCATCACCGTGTCCGACGAGCATGTGGGTGCTGTGATGAGCGATCTCTCCTCCCGCCGCGGCCGGCTCACGGGAACCGACTCCTCCGGCGGGGAGCTGACCGAAATCAGCGCCGAAGTCCCGGACCAGGAACTTCTCAAGTATTCCGTTGAGCTGCGGGCGCTCACGGCCGGGACCGGGCGTTTCAGGCGCAGCTACCTTCGCCATGAGCCGGTGCCCGGCAATCCATGAATCCCGCGGCACGGAAAATCCAACGCGTCTATCTCACGCTGACGCTGGGCAATACGCTTGCCGCTTCCTTCATCTGGGGAATCAACACCCTCTTCCTTCTGGATGCCGGACTCAGCAACTTCGAAGCGTTCGCGGCCAACGCCTTCTTCACAGCCGGCATGGTGCTGTTCGAGGTACCCACCGGCGTCGTGGCGGACGGCTGGGGACGCCGGACCTCCTTCCTGCTGGGTACCGTGACCCTGGCCGGTTCCACGTACCTGTACTACCTGCTCTGGCAGTGGAAGGCGCCGTTCTGGTCCTGGGCGGTGGTCTCGGTCCTGCTGGGCCTGGGTTTTACGTTCTTCTCCGGGGCAGTGGAGGCCTGGCTGGTCGATGCCTTGCGCTTCTCGGGCTATTCCGATGACCTGGAAGCCGTCTTTGGCAGGGGCCAGATGGTTTCCGGGGCCGCCACCCTTGTGGGCTCGGCTGCCGGTGGTGCGCTCGCCCAGGCCACCAGCCTGGGCGTGCCGTTCCTGGTGCGGGTAGGAGTGCTCGTGGCGATGTTCGGGGTGGCGTTCTGGCTGATGCACGACGTCGGATTCACTCCGGACCGTTCCTCGCGTCCCCTGGCGGCCACCCGCGCAGTCCTGGCTGCCTCCATCGACAACGGCCTGAAAAACCCGCCGGTCCGCTTCGTTATGCTTGCCGCGCCCTTCAGCGTCGGCGTCGGGTTCTATGCCTTTTACGCTCTCCAGCCGTACCTGCTCGAGCTCTACGGGGACCCGCGGGCCTACACCGTGGCCGGGCTTGCCGCGGCCCTCGTGGCCGGATCCCAGATCGCGGGCGGCTGGATGGCCCCGGTGATCCGCCGCCTGGTCCGTAAACGCACCACTGTGCTGATCGTCAGCACTGCCGTCAGTTCGCTGATTCTCATTGCGGTCGGCTTTACCCGGGTTTTCTGGGTGGCGCTGGTGCTGCTCGCGGTGTGGGCCCTGATCGCGGCCGCGGGAACACCGGTGCGGCAGGCCTACCTGAACGACATGATCCCCTCGAAACAGCGGGCCACAGTGCTCAGCTTCGACTCACTGATGGGATCCACCGGGGGGATTGTGGTGCAGCCGCTGCTGGGCCGCACTGCCGATGTCTACGGGTACCCACTGTCGCTGGCCGTCGGCGGGGTGGTGGAGCTCTTGGCAGTGCCGTTCCTGCTCGCCAGCCGGCGCCGGCGCTCGCCGGCTGACGAGGCGTCGGCCACGTCCGACAAAGCGGTCTGAGATGGCTTTCTGACGCAAGGTTTTCACGTCGCGCAAAAGGGGTAGGGACCGGAAGCATTCGAGTCTTGAGACTCTCCATGCGGCGGAGTATCGTGACGAAAACCCACCCTGCGCGAGACCCTGACTTGGGAGCCATCATGCCTAGTGTGCGACGTCAATTTGCTGCTGTGACGGCTGTCCTGGCCGTCAGTGTCACGGGCGGGGCGGTGATCAGCCCGGCGTTTGCAGGCCAGCGGGATGCCGTCAAGGAAGCCACAGCCACCGGGTATGGCGGGGCGGTCAGCACCGTGGACCTGGACGCGACGGTTGCGGCCATCAAGGTCCTCCGCGAGGGCGGCAACGCAGCAGACGCCGCCGTGGCCGCCGCGGCTACTCTGGGTGTGACAGAGCCTTACAGTGCCGGAATCGGAGGAGGCGGCTACTTCGTCTTCTACGACGCAAAGACCGGAAAAGTGGAAACCATCGACGGCCGTGAGACCGCACCGGCAACCATGCCCACCGACGCTTTCATCGACCCCGCCACCATCACTCCCGCAAACCCCGCCGGAAGTCCCTACCGGTTCGCACCCGAACTGATCACCAGCGGCGTCTCCGTGGGCGTCCCCGGCACCCCGGCCACGTGGGAGCGCGCTTTGGAGCGGTGGGGCTCCCTGGACCTGGACAAGGCCCTCAAGCCCGCCATCGAGGTGGCCGAGGATGGCTTTGTGGTGGACGAGACCTTCCGCCAGCAGACCGACGAGAACAGGGTCCGGTTTGAGGCTTTCCCCGCCACCACCAGCCTGTTCCTCCCCGGCGGCGAGCTGCCGGTGGTCGGCAGCACCATGCGCAACCCTGACCTCGCCGCAACCTACCGCCTTCTCGGTGACGAGGGCGTGGAAGCTTTTTACGGTGGTCCGCTCGCCGAGGAGATAGCTGCCACAGTGCAGTCCCCGCCGAAGAGCCCCACCACCACGCTGCCTGTTCCGGCCGGCTACCTGACGACGGCGGATCTGGCCGCCTACGAGACCCTGGACCGTGAGCCCACGCACGTTGAATACCGCGGCTACGACGTCTACGGCATGGCGCCCTCCAGCAGCGGCGGCACCACGGTGGGCGAGGCGTTGAACATCCTGGAACCGTTCAACCTCGCTGAAATGGCCGCGCCGGATGCGCTGCACCACTACTTCGAAGCGACCGCCCTGGCCTTTGCGGACCGTGCCAAGTATGTGGGCGACCCGGCATTCGTCGACGTCCCCACCGAAGACCTCACTGACCCCCTGTTCGGTAAGGAACGGGCTTGCGCCATCAACCCGGGGGTGGCGGCCGCTAAGCCGGTGGCCGCCGGGGACGTGAACTCGTACGACGGCGTGTGCCCGGTTGCGCCCGCAGCGGCAGCAGACGGACAGGACACGGAGAACATCTCCACCACCAACCTGACCGTGGCTGACAAGTGGGGCAACGTGGTTGAGTACACCCTGACCATTGAGCAGACCGGCGGGTCCGGCATTGTGGTGCCAGGCCGGGGGTTCATCCTCAACAACGAACTCACGGACTTCTCCACCGTGTACAACGCCACAGACCCGAACCGGATCGAGCCGGGCAAACGCCCGCGCTCCTCGATGTCGCCCACCATCATCCTCGAGGACGGGAAGCCGTTCCTGGCCCTTGGCTCACCCGGTGGCTCGATGATCATCACCACGGTCCTGCAGACAATCCTCAACCGCGTGGACCTGGGCATGGATATCCCGGCGGCCATCGCTGCGCCCCGTGCCACTCAACGGAACACGGCCACGGTGGTTGCCGAGCCTGCTTTCACGGCGGCCTACCCGGGTGCGTTCACCAGGTTCGGCCACGTGTTCTCCGAAACGGCTGAGATCGGTGCCGCCACAGCCATCGAATTCGACAGGCACGGGCGCATGACGGCCGCGGCCGAACCCGCCAGGCGCGGCGGAGGCTCGGCGATGGTGGTTCATCCGTCGCGGTGAATGGCGTCATGGCCGGGGCCAGTAACGCGGTGAGGCGTTACTGGCCCATTCCGGGATGGACGGCCACAAATTCAATTCCGGTCTGGACCTTTTTCTGTGGCCCACGGGAAAAGCCTTTGGCGTCCAACTGGTTCTGCGCCCGGAAATCTGCCAGTGCACTGTCGTAGATCTCGTTAAGCCGGCGGCCGGAGAGCTCCTCCACCGAACCGTCGCTGAACTTGATGGTCACAGCGGCAGTGGCTGGAAAGTGCCGCTTCATGCGGATGAAGCCTTCGGAGTCCTGCTGGAGGTTGATCAAGGGAGGTCCTGCTTTCACGTTGGCTGACCTCCAGTCTGACCTATGGCGACGGGCAGGTGCTCACAACCCGGCCGTAATTACGGCGACAATGGGTTGGTGACATCCCCAACCAACTCCGCCAATCCTGAGGGCGCCTTGGACACAGACGTTTTTGACCTGGCCGCCATCGGGACCGGTCTCGCTTTTGCGGAATCACTGGGGGACTTGGCACAGGCCCTCCGCGCCGGGGGCGCTGCGGGAACGGCAGTGATGCAGGCACCGCCGGGCACGGGAAAAACAACGCTGGTTCCGCCGCTGCTCGCCAACCTGGCCGCGCGCCGCGGCGGATCCGGGCGGGTGGTGGTCACGCAGCCCCGGCGTGTTGCCGCCCGCGCAGCGGCCCGACGCCTGGCCGCCCTGGACGGCAGCAGGGTAGGGGACCGCGTCGGCTACACGGTGCGCGGGGAACGCCAGGCCGGCCCCGGGACGCTGGTGGAGTTCGTCACACCCGGGATCCTGCTGCGGCGCCTGCTCGATGATCCCGGACTGGAGACAACCGGGGCGGTCATCCTGGACGAGGTCCACGAACGCGGCCTGGAGACGGACCTCCTGCTGGGAATGCTCGCCGAAGTACGTCAGCTGCGGGGGGACCTCACCCTTGTTGCGATGTCCGCCACGCTGGACGCGCCCCGCTTCGCAGCCCTGATCGGGGACGGCACGTTTCGGGAGGAAGAGGCGCGGGTATCAGCGGACGACGGCGGCGGTCCGGCTCCCGTCGTCGACTGCCCATCGGCGCTGTACCCCCTGGCAATCGAATGGGCACCTGCCGCCGTTGCCCGGCTGGATGACCGTGGGGTGACGCGGGGGTTCCTTGACCACGTTGCAGACTCAGCCGCCCACGCGCACGCGGCCGCGGTGCACCATGACCCGGGGATCGACGCCCTCGTGTTCGTGCCGGGTGCCTGGGAAGTCTCCTACGTGGCTTCCCGCCTCCGCGGACAGGCGTCCGCCGGGACGGAGGTGCTGGAACTCCACGGCCAGGTCAGCCCCGCAGAACAGGACCTCGCGGTATCCGGGCGCCGTCCCGGCGGGCCCGCACGAATCATCGTGTCAACGGACCTCGCCGAATCATCGCTCACCGTCCCGGGCGTGCGCCTGGTCATAGACTCCGGGCTGACGCGCGAACCCCGCCGGGACGCCAGCCGCGGCATGTCCGGCCTGGTGACCGTCTCCTGTTCCAGGGCATCCGCGGAACAGCGGGCCGGGCGCGCCGCACGGCAGGGGCCGGGGCGGGTGGTCCGTTGCTACGACCAGCGGACCTACGGTGCGGCTCCGGCCCACGTGACCCCGGAGATCGCCGTCGCGGACCTCACCGGCGCTGCCCTGGTGCTGGCCTGTTGGGGCTCACCCGGCGGCCAGGGGCTGGCTCTTCCGGATGCACCTCCGCCGGCAGCGATGGAGGAGGCTGCCGAGGTGCTGTGGGAACTCGGTGCCGTGGCACGGAACGGGCACGCCACGGCGCTGGGCCGGACGCTGGCCAGGGTCCCGGCCGATCCCCGGCTGGCGCGGGCCTTGCTCGACGGCACAGCGGCCGTGGGACACCACACGGCTGCGGAGGCTGTCGCCCTGGTATCAGGGGACCAGCGGGCTCCGGGGGCGGACCTGACGCGGCTGCTGGCTGTGCTGCGCGGCGGCAGGGAGCCGGCCTCCCGGCGCTGGGCGGAGGACGTCCGCCGGCTGGAGGCGATCGCGCGCAAGGAGGCGGCCGCCGTCGGCAGTTCCGCCTTCACCGAAACCGCGCCCGCAGCGGAAGCAGTGGGCGTCGTCGTCGCCCTGGCGTTCCCGGACCGGGTGGCGCGCCGTGTGCCGGGCGAGGGAGCTGCCCAGTATCTGTTGTCGTCCGGGACGCGCGCAGGCCTGCCAGCGGGAAGTTCCCTGTCGGGACAGGAATGGCTGGCGGTGGCCGAGGTATCGCGCGCGGGTGGCCGGGATGCGGCCGGCACCGGCGCCGTGATCCGTTCCGCTGCGCCGCTGGCGGCTGAGACCGCCATGGCGGCAGCGCAGCAACTCCTGACAGACACCGTGGTGGCGGCGTTCAACCAGGGCCGCGTCACTGCGCGGCGGGAACGGAAGCTGGGGGCAATCGGCCTTTCCTCCACGCCTGTCAAGCCTTCTGCCGCTGAAGGCCGCGCGGCGGTGGCCCGCACCCTGGCAGCCGAAGGCCTGGACATCATCGGGTTCTCGGTGGCAGCTGAGGCCTTGCGCCGCCGCCTTGCCCTCCTGCACCACGAACTGGGGGAGCCCTGGCCTGACGTTTCCGAGCACGCACTGCTCGCCCGGCTGGATCTGTGGCTGGGCCCCGAGCTTGAGGCCCTCGCCCGTGGAGCAGCCACTGGCTCCATCGACCTCACCGACCCGCTGCGCCGGCTCCTGCCGTGGCCGGAGGCAAGCCGGCTGGCGGAGCTGGCCCCCGAAGCGCTGGAAGTCCCCAGCGGGTCCAGGGTGAAGATTGAATACCCCTCCTTGTCCGAGTACCCGGCGGCGCAGTCCACCGGGGCAAACGCACGCGCGAATGCCGCCGGCCGGCCGGTGGTCGCGGTCAAGCTGCAGGAGTGCTTTGGCTGGGCTGAAACGCCGCGGCTGGTTGACGGGCGTGTGCCGGTACTCTTCCATCTGCTCTCACCGGGCAGGCGCCCGCTTGCCGTGACGGATGACCTGGCGTCCTTCTGGTCCGGGCCCTACGCCCAGGTGCGCGCGGAGATGCGCGGCCGCTACCCCAAGCACCCGTGGCCCGAGGACCCGTGGACCGCCAAACCCACCGCGCGGACCAAAGCCCGCATGTAACGGCCGGGCATGTCATCACGGCCGGTCGGCCCGTGTGAGATGTCCGATACCTGACCGAAACGTTGCGTCGACGCATTGAAACATGCCGCCGTTAGGCTCGTCACTACTTGGACGATGTGGTCCAGACCCCGACACGAAAGGACGCAACAATGTTGCTTTTGAGTAGCCTGAACCTCTTGCTGGACGCCCGCCGCAGCGACGACAGCCATGCCCATCCTGGCGGAAACAGTCAGACGGGATTCCCCAATGGACAGCTGACCTCCGCCGCCTGGGAGGGCTGGTGGCACGACGACGCCGCGTAGCCAGCCGGGTGCCTGACGCCTGATCCGGAGCCGGGCCAGTTTGTCCTAGCTGCGGGCCCTGATGAAGTCCACTACGGCGGGGGCCAGCGAAGCGCCGATCTCGGCGGCACTGCGTTTGTTCCCTGCCACGGCAAAGGAATGATCCCCGCCGTCGATCCAGGTGAGGACAGCGGCCGGGCCGATCCGGGCAACCACACCCTCCAGGAGTTCCTGGGCGGCGAACGTATCCCGCGTCCCCTGAAGGAACAACATGGGAAGCTCGAGGCCGTACAGGTGCTCATCGCGAAGCTTCTCCGGCTTTCCCGGCGGGTGGAGGGGGTAGCCAAGGTAGACCAGGCCGGCGGCTTCCATCCCCTCCGCCACGGCCATGGACGCCATCCGGCCGCCAAAAGACTTGCCGGCCGCCCAAACCGGGCCGCTGTCCCCGTGCGCTGACCCCTGGCGGGACGCCACCTCCATGGCGGCGCGCCAGGTGGCGATGGCGGCCGGAGGCCGGTCCGGGAACTTCCTGCCGGCTTCACGGTAGGGGAAGTTGAAGCGCAGGGTGGCAACGCCGTCGTCGTTAAGCGCGCCAGTGAAACCGGTCATAAACGGGTGCTCCATGCCCGCGCCGGCGCCATGGGCCAAAACAACGGTGGCAAACGGGCTCTCCGGGCGGGCGTACACGCCCGAGACCTCAAGATCGCCGACGGTTATGGTGACAGGCGTTTCAGCAACGGGCATACGTCCATGATGCCCGATTGCTGCCCGGCACGGCGGCCACAGTGCTGACTCGGCCCCCAGCGGCGGGGTAGGTTGTGTCCATGGCGAGCGAACAGACCACCCTCACTGTCCCCGGACCCCACGGCGAGCGCGACATGCGCATTTCCAGCCCCAGCCGGGTCATGTGGCCGGATCTCGGCCTGACCAAACTGGACCTGGCCAAGTACATGGTGGACGTCGGCGAGGCATTCATCGCCGCAAACGGTGACCGGCCGGTAGCGCTGCAGCGTTACTCGAGCACCATCGACGGAGAGCAGTTTTTCTCCAAGAACCCGCCCAAGGGAGCCCCGGAGTTCATCCGGTCCGTAAAGGTAGTCTTCCCCAGTGCGCGTTCGCATCCCATGCTGGTGCTCGACGAACCGGCCGCCGCCGTCTGGGCCGTGCAGATGAACACCGTGGTCTTCCACCCGTGGCCGTCCCGGGCAGGTAACACCGACAATCCGGACCAGCTGAGGATCGACCTTGATCCCCAGCCGGGCACCGACTTCGACGACGCCGTCCCGGCCGCGCTGGCCCTGAAGGAAGTGCTGGCGGAGGCGGGCCTGGACTGTTTCATCAAGACCTCGGGGAACCGCGGGCTTCATGTCTACGCCCCGATCGAACCCACCCGTGAATTCCTGGATGTCCGCCACGCCGTGATCGCTGCAGCCCGCGAACTGGAGCGGCGGATGCCGGAAAAAGTCACCACGGCCTGGTGGAAGGAGGAACGGGGCGAGCGGGTTTTCCTGGACTTCAACCAAGCCAACCGCGACAGGACCATCGCCGGTGCGTACAGCCCGCGTGCGCTGGCCCATGCCCCGGTGTCCTGCCCCATCACCTGGGACGAGCTGGGCAGCGCGGACCCGAAAAACTTCACTATCCTGACCGTCCCGGAACGGCTTAGGACCGTCGGCGACCCCTGGGCAAACATGAACACCACACCGGGCGGCACCATCGACGTGCTGCTGGAGTGGTGGGAGCGGGACCTCAAGTCCGGGCTGGGGGAGCTGCCCTTCCCGCCGGACTACCCCAAAATGCCCGGAGAGCCCTCCCGCGTGCAGCCCAGCAGGGCCCGGAAACCGGACTGAGGCTGTTCGAGCCCGAACTTTTCCCACCGGGCTATTCGAAGCGGGACGGATCTCCGGTGCCGCGCCGGACCACCTCGGCCACTCCGGACGAGAAATCGATGACGGTGGTGGGCTCCGCGCCGCAGTCGCCCGAATCGATGACGGCGTCCACCACGTGGTCCAGCCGCTCCTTGATTTCCCACCCCTGCGTCAGCGGATCCTCCTCGTCGGGGAGCAGCAAGGTGCTGGACAGCAACGGTTCACCGAGTTCGGCCAGCAGCGCCTGCACCACACGGTTGTCAGGAATACGGACGCCCACCGTTTTCTTCTTCGGGTGCAGCAGCCTGCGCGGGACCTCCTTGGTGGCCGGCAGGATGAACGTGTAACTTCCCGGCGTGACGGCCTTGATGCTGCGGAACACGTCGTTGCCGATGTTCACGAACTGGCCCAGCTGGGCGAAGTCCTTACACACCAAGGTGAAGTGGTGTTTGCTGTCCAGTTGGCGGATGCTCCTGATCCGGTCCAATGCCTCTTTGTTTCCCATCTGCGCCCCGAGCGCGTAGCAGGAATCGGTGGGGTAAGCGATCAGGCCGCCGTCAAGCACTATGCGTACTGCCTGCGTGATGGCGCGCGGCTGGGGATCCTCGGGATGAACATCAAAATATCTGGCCATCCCCTGAGCCTAGGCCAAACCCCTATCGAGGGAGGCAGGTTTGAGGCAGGATGTTGACTGTTCCGTTCCGATTCCCTTCAGAACTTCAAGGAGACAGGCCATGCCAACGACGCTCAACCCCTACCTTGGTTTCCGCGACAACGCCCGGGAGGCGTTAACTTTCTACCAGTCCGTGTTCGGCGGCGAACTGGCACTGAGCACCTTCGGGGAGTTCCAGGCCAGCGAGGATCCGGGGGAAGCAGAAAAGATCATGCACGGCATGCTGACCACCGGCAGTGGCCTGGTTCTGATGGGGGCGGACACACCCAATTCCATGGAAGCCTCAACGGGCAGCTCAATCTCGATCTCCCTGAGCGGTGACGACGAAACAGAGCTGCGCGGCTACTGGGACAAGCTCGCGGGCGACGGCGGCACGGTCACCGTCCCGTTGGAGAAGGCACCCTGGGGCGACATCTTCGGTATGTGCACCGACCGGTTCGGGACCGCCTGGCTGGTCAACGTCAACAACCCTGACCATGCGGCGCCTACCCCTTAGCAGCACTGGCTGATCCGAGGATACGGACTGCGCTGAGCGTGACGAACTGATTGGGGCCGGTCCGGCCCCAATCGGTCACCTCTGTCTGACTGGCGGCGGCCGACGGCGGGTGCCACCACGCGCCCTCGGCCGGCCACCCGCCGTCGGGCAGCATCTTTCCCCGCAACACCGCGAGTGCTTCCGCGGCTCCCGGATCATCGATCAGGCCCATCCGGGCCAGCAGGAGCAAGGCCGGCAAGATGCCGTAGTGCCAGTATTCGGGGTAGCGGAGCTTGACCCAGAGCGGGTCGATGGTCCGGCCGGTAGAGCGGGATTTGAACAGACGGTGATCCAGGAACAGCCCGGCCGCCCGTTCGGCGCCGGTCCGGGCCGCCGGATCCCCGCTGGCCTTCCAGAATTCGTAAAGTCCCTTGGCGGCAGGCAGCGTCTCATGGAACGAGGACCGGCGCCCGCTCGCGTTCAGATCGCAGTTCCAGCCGCCGTCAGGCCACTGCCACACCGTCAGGTCATGGGCAAGCTGGATCACCCGTGGATCTTCCTGCATCCCGAGCCGGCTGCAGACGTAGAGGGCATTGCCTTCCTGGGAAGCACAGCGGCGGGTCAGGCCGTTGATGGTGCGGATCTGGCTGCGGTGCTTGTCGCTGTGCAGCCAGTCAAGCACCGTGCCTGCGGCCTGCAGCATTGACGGTGCGTCCACTTCCGTGACGCCAAGGTCCACGAGGGAGACGAGCCGCCAGTGCGCGCCGCTCCATTTCCGGTAGGGGTGGACGCCGAAGCTGCCATCGGGCTGCTGGCCGGCGAGCAGCGAGCCCACAATCCTGCCACCGGTCACGGAGCCGCCGGACCACGGCTGGCCAAGGAACTCCCGTTGGACCGCCCGGCGCACTGCTGGCTCCGGGGAAGCAGCCAACCAGGCTACGGCGGGCCGCAAGGCTTCCTGCTCCATGGTTTGAGGCTAACCGGGGGCACACAAACAAGGAAGACCACCCCGGCTGAGGTGGTCTTCCTTGTCCGATCCCGGACTGCTTCGTGTTCACGCCATGGCCGGCCGTGTCCGGATCAGTGGCTGCCGGTCAGATCCACTTCGGGGCTGCCGGGACGGCTCCCAGCGCTGCCCCGCTCTGGCTGGCGGTGACGCCGTCGGTGCCCCGGCCGGTTGCCCAGCGGAGCACACCGGCCAGCGGGCCGGAGATCAGCACGGGAGCGTCAGCACCGGCGTCGCCGAGCTTCAGTTCGGGTTGCTGGTCCGTGACCAGGACCTGCAGCCCGGTGTCTGTGCCGCGGGTTGCCCAGGCGGAGGTGATGTCCTTGAGCAGGCGGGCCAGAACCGGTACCGGGATATCGGCGAACGTGGCTCCGTTGTCCAGGTCGACGGCGTGGGTCCAGACTTCCCGGGTGCGCATCCAGACGGTTTCCTCGGCCGGGACGGTGCGCCCCTGGGCTGTTTTGACCAGGTGGTGCCAAGCCTCTTCGGGCAGGTCACGCCATTCGACGTTCAGGTGCACCGCTGAGTGGTCAAAGAGGTGCCGCAGCGCTATCGGCGGCAGGGTGGCCCCGAAATTGATTTCGTGGTCCCTGATCTCCGTGGAGGCGTACATGGGGGTTTCCACGCCGGTGGCCGCCCACTCGATGAGCCGCGCGATGGCCCGCGCGTTGTAGCCGATGTGGGCGGTGACGTGGCGGCGGGTCCAGCCTGGCAGCAACGAGGGCCCGTCGAGGTCCGAGTCGGAGAGCTCGTTGAGCTTACGCGCGAAGAACGCGGTCCCGCGGCGGGCCTGCAGCAGCGAGTCGAGCAGCTGCGGGTCCGTCGTCTGGTCGTGGCGTGCGGCCATCAGGATTCCTTGACCACGCGGTTGTTCAGCTGGCCGAGGCCCTCGATGGTGGTGACCAGGATCTGGCCTTCCTGCAGGTACCGCTTCGGGTCCTGGGCGTGGCCCACGCCTCCCGGGGTGCCGGTGGCGATGACGTCGCCGGGGTTCAGCGTGATGATCGTGGAGATGTAGGAGACCAGGAACTCCGGGGTGAAGACGACGTCGTTGGTGGGTGTGGACTGCTGGGTCTCGCCGTCCACGGCGGTGGTCATGAGGCCGCCGCTGAACTCGTCCTTGGTGACCAGGGCCGGTCCGAACGGGGTGGACTTTTCCCAGGTCTTGCCCTGGAGCCACTGGATGGTGCGGAACTGGTAGTCGCGCATGGACACATCGTTGAGCACGGCGTACCCGGCGATGTGGTCCGCGGCGTCGGCTTCTGAAATCCGGCGGCCCTTCTTGCCGATGACGACGGCGAGTTCGGATTCCCAGTCCACGGTGTCCGATTCCTGGGGCAGGGCCAGGTCATCGTTGGGGCCGATCAGGGATTCGGCGTATTTGGCGAACAGGGTGGGGTATTCGGGGACTTCCCGGCCCATTTCCTTGATGTGGTTGCGGTAGTTGTGGCCCACGCAGATGATCTTGCCCGGGGCCGGAACAACGGCGTCCAGGTCTGCGCCTTCGAGCGGGTGGGTGGCCCCGTTCGCAGCGGCGGCGATGGACTCCCAGGCGGAGTCCTTCAGGAGGGCCCCGACGTCGGCGAACCCGTCGATTTCAGTGAGGGTGTCGCCGTCCTGGCGGACTGCCTTGGTGTCTGTTGTTCCCTCATTCGAGAGGCGGAGTGTCAGGAGTCTCATGCGTTCTTGCGTCCTTCGGTGTAGGTGCGGTTAAAGTTCAGCCGTTCAAAAATGGGGGCGTCGCTGAAGCGGAACAAATCAAACTCCGTTTGAGAATCAGACTCTGCCTGCAGGGACCATTCGGCCCAGGACGGGACCACAAACAGGTCGCCCTTGGCCAGGGCCTTGACCTCGCCGTTCAGGGTGGCGGTGCCGGAACCTTCGAAGACCTGCCAGACGCTGGAGCCCACCTCGCGGAGCGGCTCGGTGGCGGCGCCGTCGCGGAGGCGGTGGAATTCGGCCCGGATGGTGGGCATCACGTCGCCGCCGGTGGTGGGGTTGGTGAAGCGCACGGCAGCGTGGCCCTGGGACACGGTGGCGGGGTGGCCCTCATCCTCCAGGAGCAGCTGCTCGGTGAGGGCGCGGTCCGTGTATTCCCAGCGGTACGCGGCGATGGGGGAGCTGGTGGTGTCATCCAGGCCCGAGAGCGGGCGCAGGCCGGGGTGGGCCCAGAGCCGCTCGGAGCGTGAGATGTCCGGGGTGGCCTCGTCAGTAACACGCTCGGTGCCGAATTCGAAGAAGCCGGCGTCGGCGTAATGCACGAACGGGATGTCCAGGCCGTCGATCCAGGCCATCGGCTTATCAGTGTCGTTGTGGTGGCCGTGGAAGTTCCAGCCCGGGGTCAGCAGGAAATCGCCGCGGGACATCCGGACCGGGTCACCGTTCACAACGGTCCAGACGCCTTCGCCCTCAACAACAAAGCGGAAGGCATTCTGGGAGTGACGGTGCTCCGGTGCGGTCTCACGCGCACCCAGGTACTGGATGGCAGCCCACAGCGTCGGGGTGGCGTAGGGGGTCCCGGCAAGGCCAGGGTTCGCCAAGGCAATGGCGCGGCGTTCCCCGCCGCGGCCCACCGGCACCAGGTCCCCGGCACGGGCAGCCAACGGGTACAGGTCGCTCCAGCGCCACACGTGCGGCACGGCCTTCGGCGACGGAACCATCGGCATAAGGTCCGCGATTTCGGTCCACAACGGGATCAGGTTCTCGCGGTCAAAGTCCTGGTACAGCTCTTTGAGCTGGGCAACCTCTTCGGGCGTCGGCTCAGGAAGAGTCTGCCCCGCGGCCACTGATTCATGGGTCGTGTTCTCGGCGCTGATGGACACGTCGGCCTCCTTCAAGGTCAAACAGTATGTCTAAGGGTCAAAACGGCACTGCGGCATAGTCCGACTTTACGGACGCCATGGTGTGACCCCCAACATATTCTGCTGGCCAGAATTACGGGAGCTCTCCTCCCGGAGAACTCACTCCGGGTCCGCCGGGTTGGCCGCGATGTCGATCTCCAGCTGCCGGCAGGTTTCCCGCAGGGCGCCGACCAGGCCGGCGTCGAAGACCTTGCGGAAGCGCGTTGCGGGAGTGGCGACGCTGAGCGCGCCGACGACAGCCCCGCGGCGGTTGTGCAGGGCCATGCCCAGTGCGCTGACTCCTTCTTCAGTGCCTTCGAAATTGGCGGCGAAGCCGTTGCTCCGGATGGACTCGAGTTCCCGCAGGAAGGCGGGGTACTCGGCAGCGGGAATGGTGTCTCCGCTGATCTCGGCATTGTTGCTGCGGAAGAGCTGCTCGATCATGTTAGGCGCCATTTCGGCAAGCATTGCCTTGCCGCCTGACGTCTTATTGGCCGGCATCACCGTTCCCTGCCGGTCACCGACCCGTAAGACGTTGCTTCCTTCTACAGTGGCCAGAAACCGCACTTTCGTCCCCACCCGGACCATCAGGTTCACTGTCTCGTTGAGCTGGGCAGACAGCAGTTCCATATGCGGCAGGGCCAGCGAGCGGAGCAGCCTGGTCCAGCTCAGCCCGGCCGGCCCTACGCCCATGGCGGGACCGGGCACATAGCGGCGCGTTTCGTCCTGCACAGCAAAACCCCGGTAGACAAGCATGGCCAGGAGGCGGTGGGCGGTAGACGGCGCCACCCCCAGCTCCGCTGCCGCGTCCTTCAACCTCAGCGGCCCGCCGTCGCGAAGCATCTGAAGCAGCTGCAACGCGTTGTCCACCGCCTCGACGGAATAGGTTGGCCGCTTCTGCACGGGCTTCTTCCGGGGCGTACGTGCCGAACCCGGCGCCGGGGAAGGGGAATAGTTCTGCATGTCAGAATTGTATTGTGGTTCATCCGGGAGGGCCACGACAGTAGTGGGATGAATCACACACCTCCCGCTGCAGTGCCGCAACGGTCCTCACCCGGGGCTGCTGCTGCCCCCCTTGCCGCTGACGGGCCTGCGTCGCGGTTCACCAAAGGTTCGGCTGCCGCCGTCCTTGTCTGCTGGCTGCTGGTGGTCTTTGATGGTTACGACCTCATCGTCTACGGCACCGTGCAGTCGTCCCTGATCGCAGAAACCGGCTGGGGCCTGACCAAGGCCACCGCCGGAACAATCGGATCAATGGCCTTTCTGGGCATGATGATCGGGGCGATCTTCGCGGGCCGCATGGCGGACTCCTGGGGCCGCCGCCGCACCATCCTTGGCTGCGCCGTCATTTTCTCCATCTTCACCGTCCTGTGCGCCTTTGCTCCGAACGCAGCCATCTTCGGTGTCCTGCGCCTCCTCGCCGGGATCGGGCTTGGCGGCCTGGTTCCCTCGGCGAATGCCCTGGTGGCAGAGCTGGTCCCCGCAAAGTGGCGGTCCATCATCGCCACCCTGATGATGTCCGGAGTCCCGATCGGCGGATCAATCGCCGCCCTTGTGGGCATCCAGCTCATCCCCGCCTTCGGCTGGGAATCCATGTTCCTGGTGGCCGTCCTGGCCCTGCTGATCGTGGTGCCGCTGGGACTGAAATACCTTCCGGAGACGCTGGCCCCGGCCAGTGCCGAAGACAAAGCCGCCAAGGCAGCCGGTATTGGCGCCTCAGAACAAGAACCCTCCGGTTTCTCGTCACTTCTGCGCGCCCCCTACCTGGGCGTGAGTGTCCTGTTCGCCGTTGCCACCATTGCCACACTGTTCGCCTGGTACGGACTGGGAACCTGGCTTCCCAACCTCATGCAGCTGGCCGGCTACAACCTGGGTTCCGCCCTGACCTTCGCCCTAGCACTGAACCTTGGGGCAGTGGCCGGTTCGGTCATCACCGCCTGGGCCGGCACCCGCTTCGGACCGATCCCCACCGCAATCGCCGCAGCCGCCGTCGCCGCCGGAGCACTGGTGGTCCTCGTGACCGGCCCGTCCGTCGGCATCGTCTACTTCATGCTGGTCCTGGCCGGCGTGGGAACACACGGCACCCAGTGCCTCATCATCGCAGCGGTTGCCAGCCACTATCCCGGTCACCTCCGCGGCACGGCACTCGGCTGGGCGCTGGGCACCGGCCGGATCGGCGCCGTCGTGGCACCCCAGGTCGGTGGACTCCTGCTGGCGGCCGGGCTGGGCGTCAACTCCAACTTCATCGCCTTCGCCGGAGCAGCCGCCATTGCCGCGGTCCTGCTGGCCGCCGTCGGCATCAAACTCAAGTCAAAACTCGCAATATCTGAAGGAGCACACAATGTCTGAGCACGCCACGTCCACCGATGTCCTGGTCATCGGAGGGGGAATGGCCGGACTGGCCGGAGCACTCGCGCTGCGTGAAAACGGCGCCAACGTCACCCTGGTGGAGCGGGCCCCGGAATTCGGCGAGGTGGGCGCAGGCCTGCAGATGGCCCCCAACGCCTCCCGCGTCCTGCAGCGCTGGGGCCTGCTGGAAAAGGCACTGGAAATCGGTGTCCAGCCCAAGCACCTGGTCTTCCGTGACGCCGTCACCGGCGAGGAACTGACGCGCCAAACCCTGAACGGCGAGTTCGCGGACCGCTACGGCGCACCGTACGTGGTGATCCACCGCAGCGACCTGCACCGGGTCCTGCTGGAGGGATGTGAGGCTGCCGGCGTCAAGCTCGTCAACGACGTGATGGTCGAAAGCGTTGAAACCGTGAACGGCCGCGGCGTGGCGCACACCGCCGCGGGCGTTGACTACGAGGCAGACGTCGTCATCGGTGCCGATGGCCTCAAGTCCACCCTGCGTCCGCTCGTGGCCGGCGACGAACCGGTCCCTTCCGCGTACGTTGCCTACCGCGGTACCGTTCCTATCACCGAGAACACGCCCAAGACAGACCTCGAGGACGTCATTGTCTACCTCGGCCCGGACTGCCACCTGGTGCAGTACCCGCTGCGGAAGGGCAAGCTGCTGAACACGGTGGCCGTCTTCAAGTCAGCCTCTTTCGAACGCGGTGAGGAGCAGTACGGCGGCGTCGACGAGCTCGAGGCAGCCTACAAGGACTGCGTCCCGGCCGTTCAGGAAGCGCTCAAGAACCTCGCCACAGGCATCCGCTGGCCCATGTATGACCGCGACCCGATCGAGAACTGGGTGGCCGGCCGCATGGTGCTGATGGGCGACGCCGCACACCCCATGCTGCAGTACCTCGCCCAGGGCGCGTGCCAGGCCCTCGAGGACGCCGCCGTTCTCCAGGACACCACCAACGGAACCGTCTTCACCGCGGACGGCGTCAACCCGGAAGCCTGGGATGGTGCCATCGCCGAATTCAACAGGATCCGTGCCGGCCGCACCGCCCGGGTCCAGCGCACCGCCCGCGTCTGGGGTGAGTCCTGGCATGTCTCGGGCCTGGGCCGCACGCTCCGGAACCTGCTCTTCAAGAGCCGGAAGGACAACGACTTCCAGTACAACGATTGGCTGTACGGCCAGGACCAGCCGGGAAGCCCCTCCGTCCGCGGTGCCGTGAAGTCAACGGCTTCTGTCTAAGGTTCTTTGGTCCTTGGCTATTGAGGGGCGGCTGCACACAATGCAACGATTGATTGTGTGCAGCCGCTCCTCTATTTTGCGGCCTGTTTAATGGCCGGCTACCCTCCGTCAGCGCCCGCTGGCCCGGGGTGAGCAAGCGTGCGGAACGTCACTCTGTACCTGGACGTCGACGGCGTGGTGTGCCCGTTCGGAGCAACCGGCCGGACACCATGGGGTACCGCCTGGCGCTTCGCCAACGCCGGCCTGCTTGAAGTGGCTTACGCCCGCGAGCTTGTTGACGGGCTGAACAACCTTGCCCGGCTACCCGGCGTCCGCTGCGTTTGGCTCACCAGCTGGGAAGAAATGGCGCCCCACTATCTGTGCCCCGCCATCGGGCTCAATGCGGGCGGCTGGCCGTACCTGGCGGCCGAAGCAGGGGGAACCGGTGCGGACTGGTGGAAGCTTCGAGCCATCCAGGCGGACCTCGCCAGGTCCGGGGCCGATGCGTTGGTGTGGATCGATGACCAGCTCAATTTTGAGCAGGAGGCCCAGGCCTGGGCACAGATCCTGGGCCGCCGCATCATGCTGGTCTCACCCGATCCCCGGCATGGCATCTCGGCGGGCGAACTGGCAGCGGTCAGGGCATTTGTGGAGGGGCCGATGTTTTGACCTGATGCTCCAGGCGCGTACGATCGATGAGGTTTCAGGCCGCTCCCGGTAAACATTGCCAGCTGTTTTCCATGAACAGCAGGTGAATTATGCTGGCCAGGGCGGCCAGGGGAGAAACTGCCGAACGTCGACTCTGCAGATTGGGCAACAGGTGGATATCACCTTAATGGTGGCGCTGGTCATCGCGCTGGCACTATTTTTCGACTTCACAAACGGCTTCCATGACACGGCCAACGCGATGGCCACGCCTATCGCCACGGGCGCCATCAAACCCAAGACCGCCGTGACCCTCGCCGCCATCCTGAACCTTGTTGGCGCGTTCCTGTCAACGGAAGTGGCCAAGACCGTCTCCGGCGGCATCATCAAAGAAGGCTCGGACGGCGTACAGATTACGCCGGAGATCATTTTTGCCGGTTTGATGGGCGCCATTCTCTGGAACATGATCACGTGGCTCAAGGGGCTGCCGTCCAGTTCGTCCCACGCTCTTTTCGGTGGCCTGATCGGTGCCGCCATCGCCGGCATCGGCTTCGACTCGGTAAACCTGGAAACCCTGCTCCAGAAAGTCATCCTCCCCGCCATCTTCGCCCCCCTTATTGCCGGCATCGTGGCGTACATCTGCACCAGGCTCGCCTACGCCCTGACAGCCCGCCACGATCCCGAAACCGGCACCAAGCGGACGCAGAGACGCGGCGGCTTCCGGACCGGCCAGATCTTCACCTCCAGCCTTGTGGCGCTGGCCCACGGCACCAATGATGCCCAGAAGACCATGGGTATCATCACCCTGGTCCTGATTGCCGCCGGCACGCAGGCCCCCGGTTCCGGCCCACAGTTCTGGGTTATCGCCGCGTGCGCCATAGCCATCGCGGTGGGCACTTATGCAGGCGGCTGGCGCATTATCAGGACCATGGGATCCGGCCTGACCGAGGTCAAACCGGCCCAGGGTTTCGCGGCGGAGACCAGCACGGCCTCGGCCATCCTGGCATCGTCCCATCTGGGCTTCGCCCTCTCCACCACTCAGGTGGCGTCAGGGTCGGTTATCGGGTCCGGCATGGGCCGTAAAGGCACCACGGTGCGCTGGGGCATGGTAGGCAAGATCGCCGTCGGCTGGCTGTTCACCCTGCCCGCCGCCGGCATCGTCGGGGCACTGACCGCGCTGCTGGTGAAGACCGGCGTCGTGGGCGTGGCGATCGCCGCCGTCGCCGGCACTGCCGCCGTGCTCTTTATGTTCTTTTACTCCCGCAAGTCCCATGTGGGGCACCACAACGCGGTGGAGGTCGAAGAAGCCGGCCAGGCCGTCCGCTTCGCCAAGAAGAAGGCCCTTGCCCGGGCCCGCGCCAGGGCCAACGAGGAAAAGGAAACACAGCGATGAAGTGGATGGAACTGGTGACCGTTGGCGGTGCAACCCTGGTGGCTGCGGTGACAGTGGTGGTCCTGTATTCACTGGGCGTCCGGCTGACCGCCATAGCGGGAGACGCTGAGCAGGCATCACCGGGGTTTAAGCGTTCCCTGGCCTATGTCTGCTTCGGTTTGTGCGGACTCGCTGTCCTGTTCGGGCTTTACCTGATCATTCCGTACTTCTCCAACTAGCCGCCCATGGCTAGGCTGGGTCCATGTCCAGGACCCAGTACTTTGTGGCCGCCTCACTTGACGGTTTTATCGCCACCTCCAAGGACGATCTTGGCTGGTTGCTGCAGTTTGACGGCTTCGAAGGCGGCAAGGAAAGCTACGAAACCTTCATGGAGGGAATCGGCAGCATCGTGATGGGTGGGGAAACCTACGCATGGCTGATGGAGCACGAGCCGGACAACTGGCCCTACCCGGACACTCCCTGCTACGTCTTCACCCGGCACGAGCACAGCGCTCCTGCCGGCTCAGACATTACGTTCGTACGCGGTGACGTCCGGGAATTCATCCAGGACTTCAAGGACGGTGCCGCCGGCAAGAACGTCTGGGTGGTGGGCGGCGGTAACCTGGCCGCCCAGTTCGCTGACGCCGGACTCCTGGACGAGCTCATCCTCTCCGTGATCCCCGTGGTGCTCGGGAACGGCAAAAGGCTGTTGCCGCTGGAAGGCCCGACGCCGCCACTGGAGCTGACAGCGTCCCGCACCATGGGGCGGGGAATTGTGGAGCTGCGGTACCGTCTCGCTGCCGGCGCGGACGCGCCCTGACGCTGTTTAGGCCGCGGGCGCAGCCGCGCCTTAACACTGCTTAGGCGCCGGCGTCCGGCTCCCGGTTGTCGCGGAGCATGTTGGTAATCCTTGCCGTGGAGAGTTTGCGGCCCTCCTCATCGGTCATCACCACTTCGTGGGTTGCCAGCGTCCGCCCCAGGTGGATGGCCGTGCAGGTTCCCGTCACGGTTCCGGCGGCGATCGAGCGGTGATGCGTGGCGTTGACCTCAATCCCCACTGCGTGGCGGCCGGGGCCGGCGTGCATTCCGGAGGCGAAGGAACCCAGCGTTTCGGCCAGCACCACATGGGCGCCGCCGTGCAGGATGCCCGCCACCTGGGTGTTGCCCTCCACCGGCATGGTGGCAACCGTCCGTTCGGGGCTCATCTCCAGGAAGTGGATCCCCATTTTTACCACCAGCGCGCCGATGCCCATCTGGCCCAGCCACCCGTGGAGGTGTTCCGGGATGCCGGCTGTGACCAACTCCTCAGTGAAGGGGCCGGGCGTGAAATTGTCCATCATGGGAACTAGGCTGGCACCTGTGAGTGAAACTACCAAACTGGCCCCTGTACCGTCCTCAACCGATGCCCTGAAGGACAGGTCAGCAACTGAAGTTCCCGTAGTGGCCGCCACCGGCCGGCCCCGCCTGCTGGTGCTGGACGGCCACTCGATGGCCTTCCGGGCCTTCTTCGCGCTGCCGGCGGACAAGTTCTCCACCGCAAACGGCCAGCACACCAACGCCATTCACGGCTTCACCTCCATGCTCATCAACCTGATCAAGGAGCAGCAGCCCACCCACGTCGCCGTCGCCTTTGACGTCTCGGATGACACCACCCACCGCAAGGCCGAGTACAGCGATTACAAGGGCGGCCGGAACGAGACCCCGCGTGAAATGAGCGGCCAGATCGATCTGATCGACCAGGTCATGAACGCCTGGGGCATCAAGACCATCAAGATGCCCGGCTATGAAGCCGATGACATCCTGGCAACGCTTGCCACCATGGGGGAGAAGGCCGGCTACGAGGTCCTCCTGGTCACCGGAGACCGTGACGCGTTCCAGCTCATCACGGACCACGTGTTCGTGCTCTACCCGCGCAAGGGCGTCAGCGACATTCCCCGCCTGGACGCTGCCGCGATCCAGGAAAAGTACTTCGTCACGCCGCCCCAATACTCGGACCTGGCCGCCTTGGTGGGGGAGTCCTCTGACAACCTTCCCGGAGTTCCCGGCGTCGGCCCTAAGACGGCCGCAAAGTGGATCAATCTCTACGGCGGACTCGAAGGTGTCCTGGAGCACCTTGATGCGATCGGCGGGAAGGTGGGCGATGCCCTCCGCGAGAACGTCGAGGACGTCAAGCGCAACCGGCGCCTCAACCGGCTGCACACCGATCTTGTGCTGCCGGTGACTTTGGACGATCTGGCAGAGCCCCGTCCGGACGAGGCAGCACTGGAGCAACTGTTCGACGAACTGGAATTCAAGACCATCAGGGCGCGGCTCTTCGCCCTGTACGGCAGCGAGGATCTGGAACCCGCCGAGCGGGAGAGCGTGGACGTCCCGGCGCACGTGGCGCCCGCCGACGCCCCGGAGCTGGCTGCCTTCCTGGCCGCAGGTGCCGGGAAACGCTCGGCAGTGGCTGTTGATCTGGTGCCCGGCCGGATCGGGGAAGACGCTGCAGCCATCGCCATCGTCCGCGACGATTCAGCGGTGTACATCGACCTCGCAGCCCAGGACGCGGCAGCCGAGAACGTGCTGGCGGAGTGGCTGCGGGACAAGGATTTCCCGAAGGTCATGCACGGTTACAAGGCAGCTCTGAAGGCCCTGTCCAGCCGGGGCCTCGGCCTGGAAGGCGTGGTGGATGACACCTCGATTTCCGGATACCTCATCCAGCCGGACCGCCGCACCTATGAACTCGCCGAGCTGGCCCAGCACCACCTGAACGTCAGCCTTCCGTCCGGGACCGCCAAGGCGGGCCAGCTTGAACTGGCGTTTGACGACGGCGACGCCGCCGCTGCGGGCGAGCTCGTCCAGGTGGCCACCGTCGTCCAGGCCCTCAGCCGTTACTTCGATTCAGAACTGGCAGAGCGGAAGGCCGCAGACCTTTTGGCCACCCTGGAACTTCCCGTCAGCAGGGTCCTGGCGGACATGGAGCTCGCCGGCATCGCCATCGATATGGCACGGATGGACGAACAGCTCGCCGATCTGGCAAAGGTCATCGACAATGCGCAGGAGCTGGCCTTCGCAGCGATCGGCCACGAGGTCAACCTCGGCTCACCCAAACAACTCCAGACGGTCCTCTTCGAAGAACTCCAGCTGCCCAAGACCAAGAAGATCAAGTCCGGCTACACCACCGATGCCGCGTCACTGAAGAACCTGCTGGAAAAGACCGGCCACGAATTCCTGGTCCAGCTCATGGCCCACCGGGAGTCCTCCAAGCTTCGCCAGATGCTCGAATCACTCAAGAAATCCGTGACTGAGGACGGGCGGATCCACACCACGTACGCGCAGAATGTGGCGGCCACGGGCCGGATCTCCTCCAACAACCCCAACCTGCAGAACATCCCCATCCGGAGCGAGGAAGGCCGCCGCGTCCGGGGGATCTTTGTGGTCAGCGAAGGGTATGAATGCCTGTTGTCGGCGGACTACTCGCAGATCGAAATGCGCATCATGGCCCACCTCTCCGGGGATGCGGGGCTGATCCAGGCCTACAAGGACGGCGAAGACCTGCACCGTTTCGTGGGCTCCAACATCTTCCATGTCCCCACCGACCAGGTGACCAGTGCCATGCGCTCCAAGGTCAAGGCGATGTCCTATGGCCTGGCCTACGGACTGACCTCGTTCGGCCTCTCCAAACAGCTGGAGATTTCGGTGGACGAGGCACGGACCCTGATGAAGGAGTACTTCGACCGCTTCGGCGCCGTCCGTGACTACCTCCGCGGAGTGGTGGACCAGGCCCGGATCGACGGCTACACCGCCACTATCGAAGGGCGCCGCCGGTACCTCCCGGACCTGACCAGCACGGACCGGCAGTTGCGGGAAAACGCGGAGCGGATTGCGCTGAACTCGCCTATCCAGGGATCGGCAGCTGACATCATCAAGCGCGCCATGCTCGGAGTGCACTCAGAACTCGCCAGCCAGGGCCTCAAATCGCGCATGCTCCTGCAGGTCCATGACGAACTGGTGCTCGAAGTAGCTGCCGGCGAGCGGGAGTCGGTGGAAAAGCTCGTGACCGAGCAGATGGCCGGCGCCGCCGATCTCACCGTCCCGCTGGAGGTCCAGATCGGTGTAGGTCCGAGCTGGTACGACGCCGGCCACTAGGAACGGGCCATGGGAACAAGGCGGGGCGCGATGGACAAGTACGACATCAAGAAGCAGTTCAAGGAACTGTATGCGCTCCGCGCCGGTGATTTCGAGCTGGTCACCGTCCCGCCAATCAACTACCTGATGCTGGACGGCCAGGGCAACCCGGGGACGGCTCCTGCCTACGCGGCTGCCCTGGAGGCGCTGTACTCGGTTTCCTATGCAGCGAAGTTCGCCAGCAAACGCGCTGGACGGGACTACGTGGTGGGCCCGCTGGAAGGGCTGTGGACGGCGGACGATCCTGAATCGTTCACCCGGGGCGAGAAAGACAGCTGGAAATGGACCATGATGATCCCGCAGCCGCACTGGATCGGCCCCCCGGAGATCGGTGACGCAATCACGAAAGCCACCGCGAAGAACGTCCCCGGGCTGGACAAACTCCGCTTCGAAACCCTCGACGAAGGACTCTCAGTGCAGATCCTGCACATCGGGAGCTATGACGACGAGGCTCCCACGCTGCACCGGCTGCACAGTGAATTCATGCCGGCCAACGGTTTCGGATTTGCGGGTGCACATCATGAGATCTACCTCAGCGACCCCCGCAAGGTGCCTTCGGAGAAGCTCAAAACCATCCTCCGTCAGCCAGTCCGCAAGCTCTGACCTACCCGCGGGCATGGCGTGTTGTTGCTGGCCAGGCCCCGGATGCATTGGCTAGGCTCGGCGATGTGGCTGAACTGAGTGGAAACTACGAAATCAGGCGCTTCGACGCCGCTGCCAAGGGTGAGCACGGCTTCGCCGAAGCGGAAAAGTGGGTTAGGGCGGTCGCCTTCGGCTTTCACGAGTCCACCCGCACGCCGGAGCATGTTGCGAAGTCGCTCGAGACGTATGCGGCAGACCGCCGTGTCCTGACCGGCGCTTACCAGACCGGCGATGTGGCCCCGGGGTCCCTTCCCGCGGATGTCCCGGTAGCCACCTTTGGGACGCTCAGGAAAAGCCTCAACATCGGGTTCGGCCGGATGCTGGAAACGCAGCTGGTCACAGCAGTCACGGTACGGACCTCGCACCGCCGCCGCGGCCTGCTGCGGCGGATGATGTCCGAGGACCTGGCCATTGCCCGGGGCGAAGGGCTCTCGATGGCTGCCCTGACCGCGTCCGAGGGATCCATTTACGGACGGTTCGGCTACGGCGTTGCCAGTTTCGAACGCACGGTGAAAGTTGACACCACCGCCCGCTTCCAGCTGAACCATCAGGCCGCGGGCACCGTGGAGGTAGCCGATTCCAAGGTGCTGCTGGACGTGGCACCCGAGGTTTTCGGCAGGGTCCACCGCGTCACGCCAGGCTCGATCGGCCGCCAGGAGTGGTACCGGCAACTGGCCTCCGGTTCGTTGGGCCGTGACGGCAACGAAGACCCCGCCGTCAAGGTGGCTCTGCACTACGGCCCGGGCAACTCCGTGGACGGCTATGTGTCATACAAGTTCCTGGGCTGGGAGACCGAACCCCACACGGTGCAGGTGGTGGATCTGGTGGCGGCAACCAATGAGGCTTACCTGGAATTGTGGCAGTTCCTGGCCGCCATCGACCTGGTGGAACGGGTCACGTGGGAGGAAGCGCCATTGGACGATCCCCTGACGTGGGCGCTGTCCGATCCCCGCTGCATTGATTCCTCGGACAGCCGGGACATGCTCTGGCTCCGCATCCTGGACGTGACCGGGGCGTTGGAGGCCCGGCACTATCCGGCGGACGGCCGGCTGGTGCTGGAAGTCATGGATCCGCTCGGTCTCACCGGCGGGAGGTTCGCACTCGAAGCCTCAGGCGGCCAGGCCGCCGTCGTACGCCTGGACGGTGAGGCGGAACCCGACCTCACACTGGACGTGTCCGCCCTGTCGTCCGTTTACCTGGGGGCGGTCTGCCCGGTGACTCTCGCTTCCGCCGGCGTCATCCGTGAACACACCCCAGGGGCGGCGCTGCAGGCCCGGCAGCTGTTCGCTGTGGAGCGGGCCACCCACTGCCTCACCCACTTTTAGGCTGACCGCGTTAGTGATTCCGCCGCTGACCGGTGGCGAGTATGGTGAGCCCTGCAGGCACTTTCGGCCAGGACGGCAGCCATGGCAGTTGAATCTGAAGATCGGTCCGCAAGGCTCCGGGAGTGGTACCAGCCCCTGGGCATAAGCCTCGCCCTGGTGACCCTCGCGTCGTCGCTGATTGCCGTGCCGCTCTCAGCAGCGGAACAGCTGAACCTCCCGGACGGCCAGGTCACCGCCTGGGTGATGACAATCTACACACTGCCCTGCGCCGCCGGCCTTGTCCTGACTCTTTATCACCGGCAGCCGCTGTTTCTGACCGGCAACATTTTTGTTCTGATCTTCATTGCTTCCCTCCAGGGACGGCTGACCTTTGCCGAGTTGGCGGGCGCCTCACTGGTGGCCGGCGCCGCCGTCGTGGCCATCACCGCGCTGGGCCTGGCCGAACACCTGGCGCAGCTGATTCCGGAGCCGGTGGTGGTGGGCCTGCTGGCAGGGTCCACCCTGCCGTTTGCCGCCGGCATCTTTACCGGCATGGGTTCGGAGCCCGTGGTCATCGGGGGTGCTTTCCTCGCTTATGTCCTGGGCCGGAAGTATCTCGAGGACCGGGTTCCTGCGATCTTCCTCGCCATGGTGATTGGAATCGCCGCCGCGGTGGCGCTGGGCAGGTTCGGGACTGCCGAAGGCAGTGACGGGCCCGCGCTGCCCGTCCTGACGCTGCCGGTGTTCACCTGGGACGCTGTTCTCACGGCCACGCCGGTCATGGTGGTGCTCATTGTCCTTCAGTCCAACGTGCCGTCGCTGATCTTCCTGCGGGGCGAGGGTTATCGGCCGCCGGTCCGTCTGCTGGATTACGTCAGCGGGCTGGGCACCATGGCGGCGTCCTTCCTGGGACCGGCAGGCCTGTCCCTTTCGTTGCCCGCAACGGCGATG
Source organism: Pseudarthrobacter sp. DSP2-3-2b1 (assembly GCF_049895945.1). Classification (NCBI taxonomy): domain Bacteria; kingdom Bacillati; phylum Actinomycetota; class Actinomycetes; order Micrococcales; family Micrococcaceae; genus Pseudarthrobacter; species Pseudarthrobacter sp. DSP2-3-2b1. Next base: position 46,708 of record NZ_JAFCTI010000004.1, read on the forward strand.
GTGGCCGGGGAGGACGCCGGACCCCACCGGAACCGGCACAGGGCAGTGGTCCTGGTCTACGCTGTGTTCCTGGCCCTGACACCCCTCGCGGTGTTTGCTGCCGGCGTCGCAGGAGTATTGCCGTTGGAGTTGTTGGTGGCAATCGCCGGCCTTGCGGTGATCGGCATTCTCTCGATGGCCCTGAAACGGATGACCAGCGGACCCTTGACACTCGGACCGCTGGTGGCTTTTGCGGTGGCTGTCTCTGACCTTACGATGCTGGGACTGGGGCCCTACTTCTGGTCCCTGGCTTTCGGAGTTGGGGTTTCCTGGATTCTGGAACCGGCCGGCATCCGGGAGCTCCGGACCAAAGCGGGGGAGTTGAGCGCCGGTGCGGAGGGCCAGTGAGGAACCGTGCGCTTTGACCCGTGTTGGCCGCTGCGACTAGAATAAGTGGGCGCGCACTACGTGCTCGTTTCTAGAATCCACAAAATCAGGATGACCCGGCCGGACCGTGCGGTTTGGCCGAGACCTGCGCCTGCGTTCCATAACGCGGGCGCGGTGGTTTTCCTGACCGACTCACTATCCACAACGGAGCCCCTACTACATGACCATCACCTCCACCGAGAAGCCCGGTACCCCCGTAGTCGCCATTAACGACATCGGTACCGCTGAGGACTTCCTCGCAGCAGTCGACGCCACCATCAAGTACTTCAACGACGGAGATCTCGTCGAAGGTACCGTCGTCAAGGTCGACCGCGATGAAGTTCTGCTCGACATCGGTTACAAGACCGAAGGTGTCATCCCCTCCCGCGAGCTGTCCATCAAGCACGACGTTGATCCCGGAGACGTTGTCTCCGTTGGCGATCTCGTCGAAGCCCTGGTGCTCACCAAGGAAGACAAAGAAGGCCGCCTGATCCTCTCCAAGAAGCGTGCTCAGTACGAGCGCGCCTGGGGCGACATCGAGAAGGTCAAGGAAGAAGACGGTGTCGTCACCGGTACCGTCATCGAGGTTGTCAAGGGTGGTCTTATCCTCGACATCGGTCTGCGCGGCTTCCTGCCCGCATCCCTCGTCGAGATGCGCCGCGTGCGCGACCTTGCTCCGTACATCGGTCAGAAGATCGAAGCGAAAATCATCGAGCTGGACAAGAACCGCAACAACGTTGTGCTGTCCCGCCGTGCGTGGCTCGAGCAGACCCAGTCCGAGGTCCGCTCCACGTTCCTCAACAAGCTGGAAAAGGGCCAGGTCCGTCCCGGCGTCGTTTCCTCCATCGTCAACTTCGGTGCATTCGTGGACCTGGGCGGCGTAGACGGCCTCGTTCACGTTTCCGAGCTGTCCTGGAAGCACATCGACCACCCGTCCGAGGTTGTCGAAGTTGGCCAGGAAGTCACCGTCGAAGTTCTCGAGGTCGATCTGGACCGCGAGCGCGTCTCCCTGTCGCTCAAGGCTACGCAGGAAGATCCGTGGCAGACCTTCGCCCGCACCCACGCCCTCGGCCAGGTTGTTCCGGGTAAGGTCACCAAGCTGGTTCCGTTCGGTGCGTTCGTTCGCGTCGAAGACGGCATCGAAGGCCTCGTTCACATCTCCGAGCTGGCTGTGCGCCACGTGGAGCTGGCAGAGCAGGTTGTCTCCGTTGGTGACGAGCTGTTCGTCAAGGTCATCGACATCGACCTCGAGCGCCGCCGCATCTCCCTCTCCCTCAAGCAGGCCAACGAGGGCGTTGACGCCGAGTCCACCGAATTCGATCCGGCTCTCTACGGCATGGCCGCTGAGTACGACGAAGAAGGCAACTACAAGTACCCGGAGGGCTTCGATCCGGAGTCCAACGAGTGGCTTGAAGGCTACGAGAACCAGCGCGCCGCCTGGGAGCAGCAGTACGCTGACGCCCAGACCCGCTGGGAAGCCCACAAGAAGCAGGTTGCCCAGCACGCTGCCGATGACGCTGCAGCTGCAACGTCCGGTGAGAGCGATTCCGGCACCACCAGCTACTCCTCCGAGCCTGCTGCCGAGTCCAACACCGGAGCCGGTACCCTGGCTTCGGACGAGGCTCTCGCAGCTCTGCGTGAGAAGCTGACCGGCAACTAATTTGCCACCTGCCCGGTAAGTCCCGGGCTGACACAACGGGCCCCCTGCGGATTGCAGGGGGCCCGATGTGTTTAACCCGCTCCGCTTCCGTCGTCGGCCCTGCTGCGGCTGGCGGTCAGGGGGAAAGCACGACGACGGCACCCACCGCGCCGTCGTCGTCGTGCGTCAAGGTGGCACCGGCAGCGGTGAGGATGCGCTGGGCGCCGGTATTGGCGGCAGTGGTATGGGCGACCACCTCCTGCAGTCCGGCGCGGCGGGCCTCCACCAGGCCCAGGGCCAACGCCGCACCGCCCAGGCCGCGGCCGCGGTAGCTACGGCCCAGCCAGATGCCGGTCTCCGCCGTGTTGCCTTTTCCGGTGCGCTTGAGCCTGATGCAGCCCGCCGGTTCGCCACCGCAGAGCACCGCCCAGCTCTTTTCCGCGGCCGGACCGTCCAGTCCCGCCGCCGCGGCCCGGTGGTACGCGCGGAACCAGTCGATGCGTGCCGGGTTCCAGTCCGGCCCCTCGCCGAGCGGCGGTGTGACTTCGTCCGGGGACGCATCGCGCAGGGCCAGTTCCAGCAGCTGTGCCAGCAGGGGTTCGTCGATGTCAGCCAGCCGGACGTTGGCCGGCGGCGCTTTAGGGGAGCGGGACATCTGTCCACTCCGTTCCGCCTGGGATTAGGGTGGCTTGCCCCGCGGTGAGGGCCAGGACGCGCTCGGCGGCCGCTGTCATCTCGGCCGGCTGGTCGGGGACAGCCACGCGAAGGACTGTTTCGTGGGCACCATAGCTGGTCTCAGCCATCACCAACCCGGCGGCCCTCAGATCGTTCTCCAGCCGGCCGGCAGCCGCGTGCGGAACGGAGGCTGCGCAGATCCGCAGCCGGCGGCGCCTCACCAGCGGTGCGGTTTCCAGGGCGGCGGACACCGACTCGGAATAGGCGCGCACCAGCCCGCCCGCCCCGAGCAGGATTCCGCCGAAATAGCGGACGACGACGGCAGTGACGTCGCTGAGGTCTGTCGCCCCTGGAGCGGTTTCGCGTTTCAGAAGTGCCTCGAGCATGGGGATTCCGGCCGTGCCCGATGGTTCGCCGTCGTCATTGGACCGTTGGATGTCCCGGTCCGGTCCCAGCACGAACGCTGAGCAGTGGTGGCGGGCATCGTGGAATTCGCGCCGCAGCCCGGCCACGAGGTCCCGTGCGGCCTCCTCGCTGTCCGTGCGGCGGAGCACGGTGATGAACCGGGAGCGTTTGATCTCGATCTCGTGCCGGAAATCCGGTCCTGAGGCCAGGGTCGTGTAAAGCGTCGCCCGGCTGCCTTGCTCTGTCACCGCCCAAGTCTATTGCGGCGCCGCGGCGGTGGCCCCTTGTAGGCTGATGGGGTGCTGAAAATCGGGTTGACGGGCGGCATCGCCTCAGGGAAGTCAGTGGTAGCCGAGCGCCTGGCCGGGTTGGGGGCCCTGTTGGTTGACGCGGATGCGCTGGCGCGGGAGGTTGTTGCACCGGGAACGCCCGGACTGGCCCGCGTGGTGGACGCTTTCGGCGCGGACATGCTGACCGCCGACGGCTCACTGGACCGGGCCAGGCTGGGCGCCCTGGTCTTCGGAAACCCGGCCCAGCGCGAGGTACTGAACGGCATTGTCCACCCCCTGGTCCGGGAAGCGGCGGCAAACATCATTGCCACGGCTGACGAAGGCTCCATTGTTGTCCAGGACATTCCCCTGCTGGTGGAGACCGGGCAGGGCAGCGCCTTCCATCTGGTGCTCGTGGTGGATGCACCGGATGACCTCCGGATTGCACGGATGGTGGAACGCCGCGGCATGACGGCGGAAGAGGCACGGGCCCGTATGGCCTCACAGGCTACTCGCGACGAACGCCTTGCCGCCGCCGACGTCATCCTGGACAACTCCGGCTCCCTCGAGGACCTGGCAGCGCAGGTGGACAGGCTCTGGACGCGGCGGCTGGTGCCCTACGCGCGGAACCTCAAGATCAGCATCCGGGCGCCCCGTCATGGCGGTCCTGTTCTGCACGCCCCGCGTGCTGAATGGCCCCGGAACGCAGAACGGGTGCTGGCGCGGCTCCGTACAGCATTGCAGGACGGTGACGGCGATAGCGTCCTGGCCATTGACCACATCGGTTCAACCTCGGTGCCGGGCCTTGCAGCCAAGGACGTCCTCGATCTCCAGCTGACTGTGCCGGACCTGGGGGCGGCGGATGCGTTGGCGCCAGGACTGGCGGCTGCAGGGTACCCGCGGGTGCCCGGCGTTAACGCAGACCAACCCAAAGCTTCGCGGCCGGATCCCGCAGATTGGGGCAAACGGTTCCATGCCAATGCCGACCCGGGACTGGCCGTGAATCTGCATGTCCGGGCTGCCGGCTCACCCGCGTGGCGGTTCGCACTCTGTTTCCGCGACTGGCTCCGGGCAGATCCAGGTGCTGCGGGGGATTACCTGGCGTTGAAACACCGGCTTGCGGAACTGCACGCCGGCGATCCCGGAATTGATGGCTACGCTGCAGCCAAGGACTCGTGGTTCGCTGCTGCGGAGGCCCGGATGGAGAGGTGGGCCGCCCGCACGGGGTGGGCGCCGCCGTCGTACGGCAGTATTTCCTGAGGGGTCCGGCAAATTCCTGAGGGGCCCGGCGGCGGTGGCGTGCGCTGTTCGCCTGTAACTGATCCGGCTGTTACTGTCGGCCCCCGGTTGTAGATTAGAGGCATGAGCCTTGCCCAGGAGATCAACCGTGTTGTAGCGCCGTTTGAAGTCATCAGCGAGTTCCAGCCGGCCGGTGACCAGCCCGCGGCCATCGCGGAACTGACGGAACGGATCAAAAACGGTGAGAAGGACGTAGTCCTCCTCGGCGCCACCGGCACGGGCAAGAGTGCCACCACAGCCTGGCTCATCGAGCAGATCCAGCGGCCCACCCTGGTGATGGTGCAGAACAAGACCCTCGCTGCCCAGCTGGCCAATGAATTCCGCGAACTGCTGCCAAATAACGCGGTGGAGTACTTCGTCTCCTATTACGACTACTACCAGCCCGAGGCTTACGTGGCGCAGACGGACACTTTCATTGAGAAGGACTCCTCCATCAACGAGGAAGTGGAACGGCTCCGGCACTCCGCCACGAACGCCCTGCTGACCCGCCGCGACGTCATCGTGGTGGCCACAGTGTCCTGCATCTACGGCCTGGGTACTCCTGAGGAATACATCGCCGGGATGGTCACGCTCCGCAAGGGTGCGCAGATGAACCGCGACGATCTGCTGCGGAAGTTTGTCTCCATGCAGTACGCGCGGAACGACATGGACTTCCACCGCGGCACGTTCCGGGTCCGCGGGGACACCGTGGAAATCATCCCCATGTACGAGGAACTGGCCATCCGGATCGAGTTCTTCGGCGACGAAATCGAGAACATCCATACCCTCCATCCGCTGACCGGTGAAGTGATCCGGGACGAAGAGGAAATGTACGTCTTCCCGGCCTCGCACTACGTCGCAGGTCCCGAGCGGATGGCCCGGGCCATCAAGCGGATCGAGGACGAACTCGCCGACCGGCTGCAGGTCCTCGAAAGCCAGAACAAGCTGGTGGAGGCACAACGGCTCCGGATGCGGACCACGTACGACCTCGAGATGATGCAGCAGATGGGGTTCTGCAACGGCATCGAAAACTACTCCTCCCATATTGACGGACGCGCGCCGGGAACCGCTCCGCACTGCCTCATCGATTACTTCCCGGACGACTTCCTGCTGGTCATCGACGAATCCCACGTCACCGTCCCGCAGATCGGCGCCATGTACGAAGGGGACATGTCCCGTAAACGGAACCTGGTGGACTTCGGCTTCCGGCTGCCCTCAGCCATGGACAACCGGCCGCTGAAGTGGGACGAGTTCCTCCAGCGCGTGGGCCAGACCGTCTACCTCTCCGCTACCCCCGGCAAGTACGAACTCGGCAAGGCGGACGGCTTCGTCCAGCAGATCATCCGGCCCACCGGACTGATCGATCCCGAGGTGGTGGTCAAACCCACCAAGGGCCAGATCGATGACCTGCTGGGCGAAATCAAGATCCGCACAGAGAAGAATGAACGCATCTTGGTCACCACCTTGACCAAGCGGATGGCAGAAGACCTCACGGACTACCTGCTGGGCCACGGCATCAGGGTGGAGTACCTGCACTCGGACGTGGACACCCTGCGCCGCGTGGAGCTGCTGCGCGAACTCCGGATGGGCAAGTTCGATGTCCTGGTGGGCATCAACCTTCTCAGGGAAGGCCTGGACCTTCCCGAGGTCTCCCTGGTGAGCATTCTGGACGCTGACAAGGAAGGCTTCCTGCGTTCGTCCACGTCGCTGATCCAGACCATCGGCCGCGCAGCCCGCAACGTCTCGGGGCAGGTGCATATGTACGCGGACCGGATCACCGACTCCATGGCACATGCCATCGATGAGACGAACCGGCGCCGCGCCATCCAGGTGGCGTACAACACCAAACACGGGGTGGACCCGCAGCCGCTGCGGAAGAAGATCGCCGACATCACCGACCAGCTGGCCAAGGAAGACGCCGATACCCAGGAGTTGCTGAAAAACAACCGCCTGGCCAAGGGCGCCAAGCGCGGAAAGTCCGCGGCGAAAGGGGCAGCCCAGGTCCGGGCGGACGGCTTGGCGGCAGCCCCGGCCGAGGACCTGGTGGGGCTTATCGAACAACTGACGGAGCAGATGCACGGTGCTGCAGCGGAACTTCAGTTCGAAGTTGCTGCCCGGATCCGCGACGAAGTCAGCGAGCTCAAGAAGGAACTCCGCCAGATGCAGGCGGCCGGCCACGCCTAGCTGCTGTACAGTTAACGTCCAGTAGGGGAGTATCCCGAGCGCTACGATCGTCAACACGCCAGGCACAGCTGCCTGGCCGGGCGTAGCGGGCCGCCACATCAGCACCAAGTGCACAGGCTGGCCGGAGAGACTTACACCGCTTCTCTGTACCCTGCGAAAGGCTACCCTGTGCTCGAATTGCCTGTGTGGTTCGAGGTCGGCTCTCTTGTCGTCCTTGGCCTGATCCTCTTGATTGACCTGCTTCTTGTGGTCAAGCGTCCCCACGAACCTTCCATGAAGGAAGCCGGCCTCTGGGTCACTTTTTACGTGTCGCTTGCCCTGGTGTTCGCGGGCGCCATGTTCGCCTTCACCGGCGCGGAGTACGGCGGCCAGTTTGTGGCCGGCTGGGTCACCGAATACAGCCTCAGCATCGACAACCTCTTTGTCTTCATCATCATCATGGCCCGGTTCTCCGTGCCCCGTAAGTACCAGCAGGAAGTCCTGATGGTGGGCATCATCATCGCGCTGATCCTGCGCGGCATTTTCATCCTGCTCGGTGCCATCGTGATCGAGCAGTTCAGCTGGGTGTTCTACATCTTCGGCGCCTTCCTACTTTGGACCGCCTGGAAGCAGGCCCAGGATGAAGGTGAGGACGAAGAGGACAAGGAAAACCCGCTCATCGCGCGGATCCGCAAGGTCATCCCCATGTCGGAGAAATTCGACGGCAACAAGATCCGTACCACGGTGGACGGCAAGAAGGTCTTCACCCCCATGCTGATCGTGTTCATCACCATCGGCCTGACCGACCTCCTCTTCGCCGTTGACTCGATCCCGGCGATCTTCGGCCTCACCCAGAGCCCCTTCATCGTCTTCACCGCGAACCTCTTCGCACTGATGGGCCTGCGCCAGCTCTACTTCCTGCTCGGTGGCCTGATGAACCGCCTGATCTACCTGAAGCACGCTCTGTCCTTCATCCTCGCGTTCATCGGCGTGAAGCTCGTCCTGCACGCCATGCACGTAAACGAACTGCCGTTCATCAACGGCGGCAACCACATCGAATGGGCGCCGGAGATCCCCACGTTCGTCTCACTGGCCGTCATCGTCGGCACCATCATCGTCGCCGTGGTTGCCAGCCTGATCAGCTCCAAGGCCAAGACTGCCCACCTGGATCCCCGCCTCGAGGAAGACGTCAAGAAGAGCCTCTCCGACGCCGAGTAAAGCGGTCCTCCGCTCACAGCTCCAGCTCACAGCTTGAAACAACGATCCCGGCCGCACCAGCGGCCGGGATCGCTGTTTAAGCCAGCCCTGGAACGTAAAAAATCCCCTCTGTAGGACCGGCGCGTCCAGGACTATGCTCGGGTTATGGCCCGCACCCTGATGCCGGACAGCGGAGTGCGCCAGGTGCAGCGCCGCACCGTGGTGCTGTTGAGCGTTGCGCAGGTTTTTGCCGGGCTCGGGACCGGTGCAACGGTATCCATCGGTTCGATCCTGGCCGTTGAACTCTCCGGTTCCACCGCGTGGGCCGGTGCTGTGGCCACCGTGATGACTCTGGGGGCCGCGCTGGCCGCCCTTCCCCTTGCCGCGCTGGCAGACCGCCGGGGGCGCCGCATCGGCCAGGTCCTGGGGCTTGCTGCGGCTTTCCTGGGCGCCGTTTTGATCATGCTGTCGGTGGTGGCGGGTCAGTTCGTCTTGCTGGTCGTGGGGGCCGCAGGGATCGGCGTGGGCACCGCGGCCAGCCTTCAGGCCCGCTTCGCCGCCGTCGATCTCGCAGATCCTGAGCACCGCGGCAGGTCCTTGTCCGCGGTGGTGTGGGCTGTGACTGTCGGGGCTGTGGCCGGACCCAACCTGATCCAGCCGGGGGCGGCGGTGGGCGTGGCCCTGGGCTTGCCTCCGGTTGCGGGTCCCTTCGTGATCTCTGCCGCCGGCCTCCTGCTGGCTACGGTTCTCCTTTTTATTGGCCTCCGGCCAGACCCGCTGTTGCTGGCACGGGAACTCGCTGCCCGGCAAGGCAGCAGCGCGGGTGGCACCCAGCAGGACCCGCCGCGCGGGGAAACGCCGCCGAGTGCTTCGCCTCAGGGCAGGCCGGCCGGGTCACTGGTCCGCGGCATACGGGCCATCCGCGGGTCCCGGGCCGCTGTACTGGCGCTGGCCGCCGTGGTGGGAGCCCATGCCATCATGGTTGGGGTTATGTCCATGACCCCGTTGCACCTGCAGGAGCTCGTGGAAGGTCCGGCTGCATCCCATGCAGGCCACGCGGCTTCGGGGGATGTACTGGTGATCATCGGGTTTACCATCTCGCTGCACATCGCCGGGATGTTCGCGCTGTCCCCGGTGATGGGGTGGCTGACCGACAAGGTGGGCAGGACAGAGACCATCCTCATCGGATTCGCTACGCTGATCACCGCTGTCCTGGTGGCCGGCTTTGGCCAGACCTCTACTGTGGCCGTAGCCGTGGGGCTGGTCCTGCTCGGTCTGGGCTGGTCGGCGTCCACCATCTCCGGCTCCACGCTCCTGGCTGAGAGCGTGGGCCAGGAGTCCCGTGTCATGGTCCAGGGCGTCTCGGACATGTTCATGGGCGTCGCCGGTGCGGTGGGCGGGGCCACGTCCGGGCTGGTGCTCAGCTGGGCAGGCTACCTGGGTTTGAACATGCTGGGCGGTGTCGTTGCGGTGGCGGTACTGGCAGCCGCGCTCCTGACCCTTGTGCCGCGGCAGCGCAAGTCAGTTGCGGGCTGAGCGCACCATCCCCAGCAGCCGGCCGAAAATGGCTTCGCCGTCGTCGGAGATGCCGTCATGGTGGAACTCGCCCGTCTCCCAGACCTGGAGCCCGCGGACCGCCGCAGCGGTTTCCATGGACAGGTGGCGGTCCACGTAGATGTCGTCGCGGTAGACCGCCGCGGCCACCGGCACGGTGTTCGCCGCCAATTGAGGCCGGTTGTACAGCGGCTTCCAGTCCTTTTTGCCGGCCACCAGTTCGGCCACCTCCTGCAGCGGACTGAGCGCCGGGTCCTGCTCGAAGTACCAGGGGTAGACCATCTCGCCGGTCAGGAGCAGCGGCTCGGCATCAGGACGGAATTCGGGGTAATCCTGCAGCACCCGCCACGCAGCCCAGCCGCTTGCCTGTCCCTGGCCATAGATCGATTCGTGCATGAGGGCGTAGAGCGGATTGGCCAGGCGGGACACGATGCCCTGCACCTGCTCGAGGAACCCGTCGGAGAGCCTGGTGCCCTGCGCCGTCTCGGTAAAAGCATCCTCCAGAAGGTAATGCAGCCCGTCCACCCTGGTGTTGCCGCCCAGGAACGACCCCACCATCTGGAACCGTTCCACGGTGAGGCGGCCGCCTTCGGGCAGGAATTCCGGGGTCTGCCGGAGGTGGGCCGCAATGCGCTCCACTGTCCGGCGGTCTTCCGGGTACCAGCTGAAGTATTCGGCGTTGCGGGCGGCCACGCGCTGGAAGGTTGCCCGGTAGACGTGGTCGGCCGGGCCGGTGAGCGGCGCCAGCCCGCCGGTGATGAGTGCCTCGCGAAGACCTTCCGGAGCGAAGGAGAGATAGCTGAGGGCGCAGAATCCGCCGTAGCTCTGCCCGTAGATGCTCCAGGGGCCGGAGCCGAGAGCCGCGCGGATGAGTTCGGCGTCGGCAACGATGGAGTCCGCCCGGAAGTGCTCCAGGTACGCAGCCTGCGCTTCGGTTGTCCCGCGCTGCGGCAGCGTGTTCCGGTCGATGGGCGATGACAGCCCGGTTCCGCGCTGGTCCAGCATCAGGATCCGGAAGTCACGGGCTGCGGCCTTGCTCCAGCCGTTGAGGGAGGCAAGCCTGTTGCCGCGCCCGCCCGGGCCGCCTTGCAGGAACAACAGCCAAGGAAGCTTGTCAGCCTCCGCCGCGGTGTGCGCTGCCGAAACGTATTCGCGCGCAAAGACAGTGATGGTCTCCGGCCCTGCCCCATGGCCTTCGCTGGAAGCGAAGTGGTCCAGCGGCACGGTGAAGTAGTGTTCTGCGGTGCGCATGCCGCGGAATTCGTGGCGCGCCCTGACCGTGTGGGGGACTTCCGTCCTGGTTCTCACGGCAGTGGCCCGGTCCGACAGCTCAGGCACGGGACGCCGCCGTCGTGCTGCTGCCAAACTGCTCCAAAGCGGTTCCGGTCAGCCGGAAGGTCGACCAGCCGTCCATGGGCCCGGCGCCGAGGCTGCGGTAAAAGTTTATGGACGGTTCATTCCAGTCCAGGACACTCCATTCCACCCTGGCGTACCCGTTTTCGACGGCGGTGGCGGCCAGGTGCCGCAGAAGCGCCTTGCCGTGGCCCTCGCCGCGGGCGTGGGGACTGACGTAGAGGTCCTCGAGGTAGATGCCGTGGACGCCTTCCCAGGTGGAGTAATTCAGGAACCACAGGGCGAACCCCTGGACCTCGCCCGCGGCGTTCCCGGCCATGGTTGCAAAAACGCGGGGATTCTCGCCGAACAGGGCCTCCGTGAGCTTTTCCGGGGTGTTGCGGACGGCGTCCGGTTCCTTCTCGTAGATGGCCAGTTCGTGGATCATCTGCAGGATTGCGGGGACATCGTGCCGGGTGGCGGGGCGGATTACACTCATGCGTCGAGTTTACTAGGGCCGCATGGGCCTCACGGGCCGCTCCCTAAGCCAGCGCAGCGGCAACGTACCGTAGCGGACGGGTCCCTGGGTGTAGTCAAGAGGTACGCCGTCAGCCATGACGGGCGGCCCGACATACCGCAGCGGGCCATACGGACTGTCCATGAAGCGGAATTCGGGTTCAGGCAGGGGACCGGCGGGAGCAGTCACTGCCGGGAGCCGAAGCAGTTCTTCAGCGGTGCGGGCCAGGGAAAGCCGGGCCAGCCCGCCTGAACCGCTGCTGAGGCGTTCCGCCAGCAAAGCCATGGCTGCCGCAGCAAGGCCATATCCCGTGGCGTGGTCCAGTGCCTGTACGGGCAGGGCGCCGGGTTTCCACCCGCCGTCGGTGGTGCGTCCATACAGGTCAGCAATGCCACACGCCGCCTGCACCAGGCTGTCGAACCCGCGGCGTCCGTTCCAGGGACCTGCGCTGCCCCACGCGCTGAGGCTGACCACCACCAGACCGGGCCGGGCCGCCAGCAATTCATCCGGCCCCAGCCCAAACCGGTCCAGGCTGCCTTCGCGGTAGCCAAGGACCACCACGTCGGCCGTATTGGCGAGATCCCTGATGGCCTCCAACGCCGCAGGGTTCCGCAAGTCGGCCTCGGCACTTGCCTTGTCAAAGCCCGAGTCAATGAACGCGTCCTGCAGCTCCGGCAGCTGGGGAGGGTCGATCCGCAGCACCTCCGCCCCGAGGGCGCCCAGGAGACGCGTAGCGGCGGGGCCGGCGATCACCCGGGTCAGGTCCAGAACCCTCAGCCCTGACAGGGGGCGGAGCGGGTCAGCGGAGCGAACCCACGACGGCGGCGGCTTGCTTCCGTGGGAAGCCGCCGGAGGGCGTGAGAGCGAGATCCATGGCCCCGCAGCGGCAGCCGTATGCATGGGAGTGGAGACCCAGCCGTCCCGGCTGCGGACAGCTGCGGCGACGCCCTTGGCAGCGACGACGGTTTCTTCCGCTGCCAGGGACGTCATCTGCAGCAAGGCGTGTTCCACGCCCTGCGCTGTGCTGACGGAGAAGGCCGCCATCAGCCGGGCTGCGTGGTGCGGATAGTTGGCATGCAGGCGGATCCAGCCGTCCGTGGTTGGCCGGAAACCGGACAGCGGAGCAAAACCTTCGGGCCTTGTTCCCCCGATCCGCAAGTGGCCCAAGGAATCGAAGGCTGGCGCCACCGGGCCCGCAGCACTGGAATACCGCCCGGTGTCCGTCAGTGCATTGAGCGCTGTTGCTGCGGCCTGGACGGACCCCGCGGCAAGTCCCTCAACATCCAGCGGGCCACCCCACCACCGCCGTGGACCAGAAATGGGTGCCAGCGGCTGTGACTCCATGGCGTCCAGAACCCGCAGACTTCCGGTGAGGTCTGGGACGGATTCCACGGTGGGACTGCCTAGAGCCGGTTCACGTCTGTCACGCTGACCACCGCAGTGCCGGTCTCATCCGAGGCTGCGAGGTCCACCACGGCGGAGATTCCCCAATCATGGTTGCGTTCGGGGTCATCAAAGATCTGCCGCACCTTCCACCGTCCGGGCTCTTCAGTGATGATGAGCAATCCGGGTCCGCGGGCGTCCGGGCCCGTCCCGATGTCGTTGTGCTCATCGAAGTAGTCGTCCAGGACGTCCTCCCAGCGGTCCGCATCCCAGCCTGCTGCGCTGTCCAGGTCGCCCAGCGCGGCCGCGTTTTCGTCGGCGAACAGTTCCACGCGGCGGAACATCTCGTTGCGGACCATCACGCGGAAGGCGCGGATGTTGGAGGTCAGCGACGGCGGCGGGGGAGGCGGTGCGTCGTGGGGTGTCGGCGCGGCGCCGGAGGTCAGTTCCTCCCATTCGTCCAGCAGGCTGGAGTCGACCTGCCGGACCAGTTCCCCGAGCCACGCGATGAGGTCCTCCAGGTCCTCCCGGAGCATGTCCTGCGGAACGGTCTGGCGCAGCGCCTTGAAGCAGTCGGCGAGGTAGCGCAGCACGATTCCCTCGGAGCGGGCCAGGCCGTAGAACTGGACGAATTCGCCGAAGTTCATGGCACGCTCGTACATGTCCCGGACCACGGACTTCGGAGCCAGCTCGAAGTCACCTACCCACGGAGCAGCTTTCCGGTAGACCTCGAAGGCTTCGCCCAGGAGCTCCGCCAGCGGCTGCGGGTAGGTAACCTCCTCCAGCATCGCCATGCGTTGGTCGTACTCGATGCCGTCCGCCTTCATGGCCGCGATGGCTTCACCGCGGGCCTTCTTCTGCTGGGCCGAGAGGATCTGCCGCGGCTTTTCGAGGGTCGCCTCGATCACCGAGACCACGTCCAGGGCGTACGACGGCGAGTCCGGGGCGAGCAGTTCCAGCGCCGCCAGCGCAAACGGCGAGAGCGGCTGGTTGAGGGCGAAGTTCGGCTGGAGGTGCACTGTAAGCCGGACGGTCCTGCCGTCGGCACCCTGCTGTTCGGGCGGGATGCGCTCCACCACCTCCGCGGCAAGGAGCTCGCGGTAAATCCCCAGGGCCTTTTTCATCAGCTGGAGTTGCGAGGACCGGGATTCGTGGTTTTCCGTCAGGAGGCGGCGTGCGGCCGTGAACGGGTCGCCGGGGCGTTCCATCAGGTTCATCAGCATGGAGTGGGTGACGCTGAAACTTGAGTTCAGGGGATCGGGCACAGACTCGACCAGGCGCTTGAAGGTGGGTTCGCCCCAGGACACGAATCCTTCCGGCGGCTTCTTCTTGACCACCTGGCGGAGCTTCTTCTGGTCATCACCAAATTTGGCGGTGGCCTTGGCCATGGCCTTCACGTTTTCAATGACGTGCTCGGGGGCCTGGACCACCACTGTCCCGGCGGTGTCATACCCGGCGCGGCCGGCCCGTCCGGCGATCTGGTGAAACTCCCGGGAGTTAAGCGGGCGGGTGCGTACGCCGTCGTACTTGCTCAAAGCGGTGAGCAGGACGGTTCGGATGGGCACGTTGATGCCCACACCCAGCGTGTCCGTTCCGCAGATCACCTTGAGCAGGCCGGCCTGAGCCAGCTGCTCCACCAGGCGTCGGTACTTCGGCAGCATGCCGGCGTGATGGACACCGATTCCATGCCGGACCAGCCTGTTGAGGGTCTTCCCGAACCCGGCAGCGAAGCGGAAGTTCGCGATCAGCTCCGCAATTTTGTCTTTTTCCTCACGCGTACACACATTGATGCTCATCAGCGTCTGGGCACGGTCGATAGCCTCGATCTGGCTGAAGTGCACCACGTAGACGGGTACCTGCCGGGTGGAGAGCAGCTCTTCCAGGGTCTCGTGGACCGGGGTCTGGTGGTAGTAGTAGTGCAGCGGAATGGGCCGCTCTGCTGAACTGACCGTGGTGGTTGGGCGGCCGGTGAGTTCGGTGATGCCCTTCTCGAACCTGCTGACATCGCCCAGGGTGGCGGACATCAGGAGGAACTGTGCCTGCGGAAGTTCGAGCAACGGGACCTGCCACGCCCAGCCGCGCTGCGGATCGGAGTAGAAGTGGAATTCGTCCATGATCACCGAGCCCAGGTCCGCGCCGGCTCCTTCACGCAGGGCGATGTTGGCAAGGATCTCCGCGGTGCAGCAGATGATCGGTGCGCTCTGGTTGACGCCGGAGTCTCCGGTGATCATGCCCACGTTCTCGGCCCCGAAGATCTCGCACAGGGCAAAGAACTTCTCCGAGACAAGCGCCTTGATGGGGGCTGTGTAGTAACTCCGCTCGCCCCGGGCCATTGCCTGGAAATGGGCTGCGATGGCCACGAGCGACTTTCCCGAACCTGTGGGGGTGGCGAGGATGACGTTGGCGCCGGTGGCCAGCTCCATGATGGCTTCGTCCTGGGCGGCGTAGAGTTCCAGGCCCCGGCTTTCGGTCCACTCAAGGAATCGTGTGTAGAGGGCGTCCGGGTCCATGCCTGCGCCGGAGGCGTTCGGGGCGGGCAGGACGGGCAGCTGGTCAACGAGTTTCATTGTTTTCCAGCTTAGTGCCCAGCGGGATCCGGGGATCCGGGCAAGGGCGTATTAGGCTCGCGGTATGGCCACAGACGCAACGCACCATGGCGAAACCATGATGTGGGACCCCGTGAAGTACGTTCAGTTCGGCGACGCCCGTGACAGGCCTTTCTTTGACCTCACCGGCAGGGTCCAGGCGGATGGCCCGCTGAATGTTGTTGACCTGGGTTGTGGACCCGGGAACCTCACGGCAACCCTTGCCGGCCGCTGGCCGGAAGCACGCGTCACGGGAATCGACTCCTCCGCCGCGATGCTTGCCAAAGCCGGTGTCCATGCGGAGGCGAATCGGGGACTGAGCTTCCAGCTGGCAGACATTGCTGACTGGATGCCGGCCGCAGACACCGATGTAGTTGTCACCAACGCTGCTCTTCAGTGGCTGCCAGGCCATCAGGAGATGATGGCGCGTTGGCTCAAGGCGCTCAAGCCTGGCGCCTGGTTCGCCATGCAGGTCCCGGGGAACTTCAATGCGCCCTCTCATCTGCTGATGCGGGACCTGGCCGGCTCGGCAGCCTGGGCGGCCAAACTGGATGGCGTGCTCCGGGGAGGTGAATCAGTGGGGGAGCCTGCTGACTATTTGCGCATCATGCTGGACGCTGGCTGCACCGCGGACGCCTGGGAGACCACATACCTCCAGCTCCTGCCGGGCGCCGATCCAGTCCTCGAGTGGGTCCGCGGCACAGCCCTGCGGCCTGTCCTGGCTGCCCTCTCCACCGACGATGGCCGGGCTTTCGAAGCGGAGTACGCCGTCCGTCTGCGGGCAGCCTATCCGGCAACCGGCCATGGGACGGTCTTTCCATTCCGGCGGATTTTTGCCGTGGCCCGGAAGGGGCGCCAATGACCGCGGGCGCTTCCTTCCCAGGGAACTGGAAGCCCAACCAGGCCAGCACGGTAGCCCTCTACGAGCAGCTGCGCCTGCATGTCATCAGGCTCGCGGACAACGGAGAACTGCCGCCCGGGACCAGGCTGCCGGCTGTCCGGACTCTGGCCGGCCTCCTTGAGGTGGCGCCGCATACCGTCGCCAGGGCGTACAAGGAGCTTGAAGCGGCAGGGGTAGTCGCCACCAAAGGCAGGAACGGCACAGTGGTTTGCGCCCGTGACGAACGCCTGGACGCGTTGTCCCTTGCCGCCAATGCCTATGCGTCAGTGGCGAAGGCCCAGGGCGCCACCTTTGCCGAAGCAGTCAAGCTGCTCGCGGCCGCGTACGACGCCGGCTGATGCGGCCACCGAGGCACCCGCATGGATATTCGAAGAAGTTTTCGATTAGCATTAGTGGGTGCCTAAAGCCGTAGCTGAAGAAACAGCAGTCGAATCCGTCCCCGTCACCGTTGCCCAGGCCCCCGTCACGCCTGCCCGTCCTGACCTTTCCCGCCTCGTGGTCAAGGGGGCAAGGGAACACAACCTCCGCAACGTGGACCTGGACCTGCCCCGCGACGCCATGATCGTTTTCACGGGCCTGTCCGGATCAGGGAAGTCCTCGCTCGCATTCGACACCATCTTCGCCGAAGGCCAGCGCCGGTACGTGGAGTCGCTGTCCGCCTACGCCCGGCAGTTCCTCGGCCAGGTGGACAAACCGGACGTCGACTTCATCGAAGGCCTCTCACCGGCCGTCTCCATCGACCAGAAGTCCACGAGCAAGAACCCCCGCTCAACCGTGGGAACCATTACCGAGATCTACGACTACATGCGCCTGCTCTGGGCTCGCGTAGGGCGGCCGCACTGCCCGGTCTGCGGCGAAGTTGTTGCCCGCCAGACGCCCCAGCAGATCGTGGACCAGCTGCTTGAACTTGAAGACGGCACCCGGTTCCAGGTCCTGGCACCTGTGGTCAGGGGCCGGAAGGGCGAATTCGTTGACCTCTTCAAGGAGCTCACCGCTAAGGGCTACTCCCGCGCCCGCGTGGACGGCGAGCTGATCCAGCTCAGTGATCCGCCCAAGCTGGGCAAGCAGTTCAAGCACTCCATCGAGGTGGTGGTTGACCGCCTGGTGGTTAAGGAGGGCATCAGCCAGCGCCTGACCGATTCCGTCGAGACCGCCCTGGGCCTCGCGGAGGGCCGCGTGCTGGCCGAGTTCGTGGACCTCGACGCCGATGCTCCGGAGCGGCTCCGGGCATTTTCCGAGAACCTGGCCTGCCCCAATGAGCATCCGCTGGCGATCGATGAGATCGAGCCCCGGTCCTTCTCCTTCAACAACCCCTTCGGCGCCTGTGCCGCCTGCAGCGGCATCGGCACCCGCCTTGAGGTTGATGAGGAGCTCATCGTCCCCAATCCTGAGCTGTCCCTGTCGGAGGGTGCCATCGCGCCGTGGTCGCTGGGCACCGCAACCACCGAGTACTGGAACCGCCTGCTTGAAGGGCTCGCGAAGGAACTCGGCTTCTCCATGACCACTCCATGGGAGAAACTGGGCAACGATGTCCGCCAGACGGTCCTTCACGGGAAGGACCACAAAGTTGTGGTCCAGTACAAGAACCGGTTCGGCCGGGAGCGGAAGTACAGCACCGGCTTCGAAGGTGCCATCCAGTACGTCCACCGCAAGCACGGCGAAACGGACTCCGAGTGGGCCCGGGACCGGTACGAAGAGTACATGCGGCAGATTCCCTGCCCTGCCTGCAACGGCGCACGTTTGAACCCTGCCTCGCTCTCGGTCCTGATCAACGGCAAGTCGATTGCCGATGTCGCGGCGATGCCCATGCGCGTCTGCGCTGACTTCCTGAACAACCTGGTGCTGACAGGCCGTGAAGCCCAGATTGCGCACCAGGTGCTGAAGGAAATCCAGGCCAGGCTGACCTTCCTGCTCGATGTCGGGCTGGAATACCTGAACCTCGAACGCCCCTCTGCCACCCTCTCCGGCGGTGAGGCCCAGCGCATCCGGCTGGCAACCCAGATCGGTTCCGGTCTGGTGGGCGTCCTCTATGTCCTGGATGAGCCCTCCATCGGCCTTCACCAGCGGGACAACCGAAGGCTCATTGACACCCTGACCCGGCTCCGTGACATGGGGAACACGCTCATCGTCGTCGAACATGACGAGGACACCATTCAGGTGGCGGACTGGATCGTCGACATCGGGCCGGGTGCAGGCGAGCACGGCGGACAGGTGGTGCACTCCGGCTCCTACAAGGAGCTGCTGGAAAACAAGGAGTCCCTGACCGGCGATTACCTGTCCGGCCGCAAGAAGATCGAAATCCCCAAGAAGCGGCGCAAATACGACAAGAAGCGCGAGCTGAAGGTGGTTGGCGCGCGCGAAAACAACCTCGTGAACGTTGATGCGGCCTTCCCGCTGGGCTTGTTTACCGCCGTCACCGGCGTCAGCGGCTCCGGTAAGTCCACGCTGGTCAACGAAATCCTTTACAAGGTGCTGGCCAACAAGCTCAACGGGGCCAAGCAGGTTGCCGGCCGGCACAAGAGCATCCTTGGCCTGGACCAGCTCGACAAAGTGGTCCATGTGGACCAGAGCCCCATCGGCCGGACACCCCGGTCCAATCCGGCCACCTACACAGGTGTCTTCGACAACATCCGCAAACTCTTCGCGGAGACCACCGAGGCGAAGGTCCGTGGCTACCTGCCGGGACGGTTCTCCTTCAACGTCAAGGGCGGGCGCTGCGAATCCTGCTCGGGCGACGGCACGCTGAAGATCGAAATGAACTTCCTGCCCGATGTCTACGTTCCCTGCGAGGTCTGCCACGGCGCCCGGTACAACCGCGAGACCCTAGAGGTGCACTACAAGGGCAAAACCATCGCCGATGTCCTGAACATGCCCATCGAGGAGGGTGCGGAATTCTTCGCTGCTTTCTCGCCGATCGCCCGGCACCTCAACACGCTGGTGGATGTTGGCCTGGGTTACGTCCGTCTCGGGCAGCCTGCCACCACGTTGTCCGGCGGGGAGGCGCAGCGCGTCAAGCTGGCAGCGGAGCTGCAGAAGCGGTCAAACGGACGCAGCGTCTATGTCCTGGACGAGCCCACAACGGGCCTGCATTTTGAGGACATCCGCAAGCTGCTGATGGTGCTTCAGGGGCTGGTGGACAAAGGCAACACCGTCATCACCATTGAACACAACCTGGATGTCATCAAGAGCGCTGACTGGATCGTTGACCTGGGCCCGGACGGCGGTTCAGGCGGCGGCCAGATTGTGGCTACGGGAACCCCGGAGCAGGTGGCGAAATCTACAAAGAGCTACACCGCCTCCTTCCTCGCCGAGATTCTGGGTTAGTTCGCCTGCCACCAGCCGGTTCCCGCATCGGGAGCCGGCGGACCCGCCGAAGTATGCCTCGGCGGGTATGCGAGTTTCAGGCATGCGTGGTGTCGTGAGAAACTAAGCCGGTGACTCAAACAACAGTGCCCGTGATCTTTGACCTGGACGGCACTCTTGTCGACCCGGCAGGCGGAATAACCGATGGAATCGCGGCCGCCCTTGCCGCCGAGGGGCTCCCGGTTCCCTCGCAGGACCTGCTCGATGCGATGATCGGCCCGAAGCTCAGTGACTCACTCCTGAGCGTGGCCATGGTGCCGGCGGCGAAGCTCGATGCTGTCATCCGGCGCTACCGGCAGTACTACCTGGCCACCGGAATTGCCCAGAGCCGCCTGTATCCGGGGATCAGGGATTTGCTTGAGGGCTTTGTGGCGGCCGGACGGCCTGTCGCCGTGGCCACGCAGAAGCCGGAGGGTCTGGCCCAGATCGTGCTGCGGCACCACGGGATCGACGCCCTCTTCCAGTCCATCAGGGGCTCCGCGGACAACGAATCCTCCACTGAAGCTCCCGTGGGGAAGGCCAGCATCATCGCCGAGGCCCTGGCCGATCTTTCCACCCGGCACGCCGTTATGGTGGGCGATCGCGCCCAGGACGTGGCGGGCGCCATCGCCAACGGACTGGACTGCATCGGTGTGGCCTGGGGATTCGCGCCCGACGGCGAACTCGACGACGCCGGGGCTGTTGCCGTGGTGGACACCACGGCAGGCCTGCTGGCCGCGATCGAGCGGCTTGAAGCCATCCACACGTCCGCCATGAGTGAGGTGCGCAACGATGGCGCTGTTTGAAGCTGTCCGCTGGAGCACCCGGGGACTGATTGCCGGCTCCTGCCGGCCCACCGTCGTCGGCCTGGAGAATGTTCCCAAGGACGGTCCGTTCATTGTGGCGCCCAACCACCTCTCCTTCTTCGACAGTGTTATCGTCCAGGCGTTGATGCCCCGGCCGGTCGCGTTCTTCGCCAAAGCCGAGTACTTCACCACCGGCGGCGTCAAAGGAAAGGTCATGAAGTCCTTCTTTGAGTCCGTGGGTTCCATCCCGGTGGAGCGCGGCGAGCAGGCAGCAAGTGTCCAGGCCCTCAAGACCCTCCTGGACATCCTGGAGTCCGGCAAGGGAATCGGCATCTACCCCGAAGGTACGCGCTCCCGCGACGGCATCCTGTACCGCGGCCGAACGGGCGTGGGCTGGCTTGCCCTGACCACCGGCGCGCCGGTGATTCCGGTCGGCCTGATCGGCACAGAAAACCTGCAGCCGGCCGGCGAGAAGGGGTTCCGGCCCCATCACTTCACCATGAAGGTGGGGGAGCCTCTGTACTTCGACAAGACGGGACCGGATCATTCCCTGCCCGCGAGGCGGCACGTAACGGACTCCATCATGGACGCGATTGCTGAACTCAGCGGCCAGGAACGCGCCACCACCTATAACCAGAGCAAGGTCACGGATTAGCCCACGTGGCAAGGAGCCCGTCCTCGCCTCAGTAGACTGGAGTCGTGGCAGATCCAGCAACTTACAGGCCCCAAACGGGTGAGATTCCCACCAACCCCGGGGTTTACCGGTTCCGCGATCCACATGGCCGGGTCATCTATGTTGGCAAGGCCAAGAGCCTCCGGTCCCGCCTGAACTCCTACTTCGCCAACCCCATGGGCCTGCTCCCGAAGACGTATGCCATGGTCCACGCGGCGAGCAGTGTGGAGTGGACGGTGGTGGGCAGTGAACTGGAGTCCCTGCAGCTCGAATACACCTGGATCAAGGAATTCAAACCTCGTTTCAACGTGGTCTTCAGGGACGACAAAACCTATCCCTACCTGGCCCTGACCATGAGCGAGAAGCTCCCCCGGGTGCAGGTCATGCGGGGGGACCGGCGCAAAGGCACCCGCTACTTCGGCCCGTATACCGCCGGAGCCATCCGGGAAACCATGGACACGCTCCTGCGCGTCTTCCCCGTCCGCAGCTGCAGCGCTGGGGTCCTCAAGCGGGCGCAGGCGAGCGGCCGGCCGTGCCTTCTGGGCTACATCGATAAATGCTCTGCGCCCTGCGTAGGCCGGATCAGCCCCGAGGAACACCGGGTCCTCGCCGAGGACTTCTGCGCTTTCATGGGCGGCGATTCCAAGCGTTTTATCTCAAAGCTTGAAAAGCAGATGGCCGAAGCGGTGGCCGAGCTCGACTACGAGCGGGCGGCCCGGCTCCGGGACGACATCTCGGCCCTCCGGAAGGTCTTCGAACGCAACGCCGTGGTCCTCGCCGAGGATACCGACGCCGACGTCTTCGCCCTGCACGAGGACGAACTTGAGGCCGCGGTCCAGGTGTTCCATGTCCGCGGCGGGCGGATCCGCGGCCAGCGCGGCTGGGTTGTTGAAAAGGTGGAGGACGCCACCACTCCGGACCTGGTGGAACACCTCCTGCAGCAGGTCTACGGCGAGGACGGCGAAAGCCACGGCAGGCTGCCCCGGGAAGTGCTGGTGCCGGTGGAGCCGAGCAACGCCGAGGAACTGACGCTTTGGCTCGGGGGCATCCGCGGCGCCAGGGTGGACATCCGGGTCCCGCAGCGCGGCGACAAGGCCGCCCTCATGTCCACCGTCCGGGAGAACGCCGAGCACGCGCTGAAACTCCACAAGACCCGACGGGCAGGGGACCTGACCGTCCGGTCACAGGCGCTGCAGGAGCTGCAGGAGGCCTTGGATCTTCCTGTCGCCTTGCTCCGGATTGAGTGTTACGACGTCTCCCACGTCCAGGGCACCAACGTGGTGGCATCCATGGTGGTGGTGGAGGACGGCCTGCCTAAGAAGTCGGACTACCGCAAGTTCTCGGTTACGGGGGCTGCTGCTGCGGACGATACAGCCGCGATGCACGATGTCCTGACGCGGCGCTTCCGGCATTACCTGCTGGACAAGTCGGCCCAGGTGGAGGCCTCCGGGCTGCCGGGGCACCAGGCCGCGCTCACAGCAGCGGGGGACGCCGCAGTGCTGGACTCCACCACGGCCGCCCCGCGGGCCAAGTTTGCCTATCCGCCCAACCTGGTGGTGGTGGACGGCGGGAAACCGCAGGTCAACGCCGCAGCCCGGGCCTTGGCGGACCTTGGAATCGAGGACGTCTACGTGGTGGGCCTGGCCAAGCGCCTGGAAGAAGTATGGCTTCCGGACAGTGACTTCCCGGTGATCCTGCCCCGCACGTCCCAGGGGCTCTACCTGCTGCAGCGGATCCGCGACGAAGCACACCGGTTCGCCATATCGTTCCACCGGCAAAAGCGCGGGAAGGCCATGACGGTCTCCGCGCTGGACGGCGTGCCGGGGCTGGGCGAGTCCAAACGGAAGGCGCTGCTGGCCCATTTTGGCTCGGTCAAGGGCGTGAAGACGGCCACCGTGGCCGAGCTCACCGCCGCCAAGGGCATCGGGCCCTCCCTCGCCGGCGCCATCGTGACCCACTTCAACTCTGTGGAACTGGCAGGCGATACCGTGCCCGCGGTGAATATGACGACCGGCGAAATCATTGAAACCTAGGTAGGGTAAGGAGCGCAGGTTTCAGCCGACGCGGTTGCCTGCTTCACCACACACGAAACGGGGCGGAACGAATGGCAGACTCTACGGCGGAATCCGGGACGGGGCTTGATGGGATGACGCCCATTAAACCCGTCGAAGCGGAACTGCTGGTGGTCACCGGAATGTCCGGGGCCGGACGGAGCACCGCCGCGGACGCGCTGGAGGACCACGGCTGGTACGTCGTCGAAAACCTCCCGCCGCAGATGCTCGGGACCCTCGCGGAACTGGTGTCCCATGCCCCACAGTCCATCCCGCGGCTTGCCGTCGTCATGGACGTGCGCAGCAAGGGTCTGTTCGCCGACATCCGCGCCGCCCTCGGCGCGCTGGAGGCCAGCGGCGTCACGTTCCGGGTGCTGTTCCTTGACGCCAACGACGACGTCCTGGTGCGCCGCTTCGAGCAGGGCCGCAGGCCGCACCCCCTTCAGGGAGGCGGCCGGATCCTCGACGGCATAGCTGCCGAGCGTGAGGTGCTGAAGGAACTGCGCGACAGCGCCGACGTCGTCCTCGATACATCCGCGTTCAACGTCCACGGCCTGGCCACCGCCATTACCGAACTCTTCACCGATTCGGGTCCGGTGGCCCTCCGGCTCAACGTCATGAGCTTCGGATTCAAGTACGGGCTGCCCGTGGACTCCAACTATGTTGCCGACGTCCGGTTCATTCCCAACCCGCACTGGGTCCCGCAGCTGCGCCCCCACACCGGGCTCGATCAGGACGTCAGCGAGTACGTCCTCGAGGCCGAAGGCGTGAAGAACTTCGTGGACCGCTACGTGCTTGCGCTCGAACCCGTCCTGGAAGGGTACCGTCGCGAAAACAAGCACTACGCCACCATCGCCGTGGGCTGCACGGGCGGCAAGCACCGCTCCGTGGCGGTCGCCGTCGAGCTTTCCAAGAAGCTGGCACAGTATCCCCGCGTGACCGTAACCACCACCCACCGGGACCTGGGCCGCGAATAATGGCGATGCTTACGGGGCCGCTGCCGCTGGTACCGGCTTCGGGCGGAACGGCAGCGGGCAAGGAGAAGGGACCGAACGTCGTTGCGTTGGGCGGCGGGCACGGCCTGTCGGCCTCGCTGTCGGCGCTCCGGCTCCTCACGTCCGAGCTCACCGCAATCGTCACGGTGGCGGACGACGGCGGGTCATCCGGGCGTCTGCGCGAGGAGTACGGTGTACTCCCGCCCGGAGACCTGCGGATGGCACTGTCCGCCCTGTGCGATGACACCGACTGGGGCCGTACCTGGCGTGACGTTATGCAGCACCGGTTTCAACCTGGCAAGGACCGCAGCGGATCCCTGGATGAGCACGCCATGGGAAACCTGCTCATCGTCACTTTGTGGGAACTGCTCGGGGACGCCGTAGCTGGCCTCACCTGGGCCGGCGCGCTGCTGGGCGCGCGGGGGCAGGTCCTGCCCATGTCCACAGTCCCGCTCACCATCGAAGGTGACGTCCTGGTGGCCGCGCCCGACGGCACCTCAACGCTGCAGACGGTGAAGGGGCAGGCGCGCTGTGCCGTGGCCGGCCATCTCGAACAGGTCCGGCTCCTGCCGGAAGAGGCTCCCGCCTGCATCGAGGCCCTGACGGCCATCGAACTTGCCGACTGGGTCATCCTGGGGCCGGGTTCCTGGTACACGTCGGTGCTGCCGCACCTGTTGCTCCCCGAAATGCGGACAGCCCTGTGCAACACGGCCGCGAAAAGATGCCTCACCATGAACCTGGCGACGGACACGAAAGAGACCACCGGCATGTCCGCCGCAGATCACCTCCACGCACTCCGGCGGTACGCCCCCGGGTTCAGCGTCGACGTCGTCCTGGCAGACCCGGCGTCGGTGCCGGACCGGCAGGAGTTTGAGAAAGCCGCCGGGATGATCGGGGCCGAGGTTGTCTTGGGTAAAGTGGGGGCGTCGGACAGCCGGCCCGTCCATGACCCCTTGCGTCTGGCAGCGGCGTACCACGACATTTTTGGGAACAGTTAGGAAGGTGCCATGGCACTGACATCATCGGTCAAGGAAGAACTGTCCCGTCTGGACATCAAGAAGTCATCAGTCCGCAAGGCTGAGGTTTCCGCGATGCTCCGGTTCGCCGGCGGCCTGCACATCATCTCGGGCAGGATCGTGATCGAGGCAGAGGTTGACCTGGCGTCAACGGCACGCCGCCTGCGGGCGGCCATCGCGGAGGTCTACGGCCACCAGAGCGAAATCATCGTCGTCTCGGGCGGAGGGCTGCGCCGCGGCAGCCGCTACGTGGTCCGTGTAGTGCGCGACGGCGAGTCCCTGGCACGCCAGACCGGGCTCCTGGACGGCCGTGGACGGCCCGTGCGCGGGCTTCCCTCTGCTGTGGTGAACGGTTCGGCTGCTGACGCCGAGGCGGTCTGGCGGGGAGCCTTCCTCGCCCACGGTTCACTCACCGAGCCTGGCCGTTCCTCCTCGATGGAGGTCACCTGCCCCGGCCCCGAGTCCGCACTTGCCCTCGTCGGTGCCGCCCGTCGGCTCGGTATTCAGGCCAAGGCGCGCGAAGTCAGGGGAGTGGACCGCGTTGTCATCCGCGACGGCGACACCATTGCCGCGCTGCTGACCCGGATGGGCGCCCACGATGCCCTGATGGTCTGGGAAGAACGCCGGATGCGCAAAGAGGTCAGGGCCACGGCCAACCGCCTCGCCAACTTTGACGACGCCAACCTGCGGCGCTCCGCCCAGGCCGCCGTGGCCGCAGGCGCCCGTGTTGACCGGGCCCTCGAGATCCTGGGCGACGACGTCCCGGACCACCTCAAATACGCCGGTGAACTCCGGGTGGCCCACAAACAGGCGAGCCTGGACGAACTGGGCAGGCTTGCCGATCCGGTCATGACCAAGGATGCCATCGCCGGACGCATCCGGCGGCTCCTGGCCATGGCGGACAAACGTGCCATTGACCTCGGCATCCCCGGTACGGATGCCAATGTGACGCCTGAAATGCTGGACGAGTAGCCGCGCCCTAGAATCAGAGCGTTCACCCTGATCTTCCGGATGCCCGTCATCCGGATGCATAATCCGAGAGTTACAACCCGGACAGACCGTCCACGACATTGGAGGATTTTGTGACCGAGTACGTACTGCCAGAGCTCGACTACGACTACGCCGCGCTTGAGCCGCACATTTCAGCGCGCATCATGGAGCTGCACCACAGCAAGCACCATGCAGCCTACGTCGCAGGCGCCAACAACGCGCTGGCCCAGCTTGCTGATGCCCGCGACAAGGGCGACTTCGCCAACATCAACCGCCTCTCCAAGGACCTGGCGTTCCACACGGGCGGCCACGTCAACCACTCGGTGTTCTGGAAGAACCTGTCCCCGGACGGTGGCGACAAGCCCGAGGGCGAGCTGGCCGCGGCCATCGACGACGCCTTCGGGTCCTTCGACGCCTTCCGTGCGCAGTTCTCCGCAGCCGCTCTTGGCCTGCAGGGGTCCGGCTGGGGCTTCCTCGCCTACGAGCCCATCGGTGGCAACCTGGTCATCGAACAGCTCTACGACCAGCAGGGCAACGTTGCGCTGGGCACCACCCCGCTGCTGATGCTGGACATGTGGGAGCACGCCTTCTACCTGGACTACGTCAACGTCAAGGCTGACTACGTGAAGGCCTTCTGGAACATCGTGAACTGGGCCGACGTCGCCAAGCGTTTCGAAGCAGCGCGCACCAACGCCACGGGCCTGATCACCCTCCCGTAGGTGACCTGCAATACATGCTGCTGTAACAAAGTTCACAATCCGGAAGCTTTCGGGCCGGAATGTGGACCGTCTGCCCCCGCACTTGCGGGGGCAGACCCTGTTAAACGTAAGATAGGTCACGGAAGGCGGTCAGCCTTCAGCAATGTGGCTGGTCGCCCTCCGATCTGTAAATCATCTCTGCCCAACGGCGTGCGGGATCTGTTAGTTGGCTTGAACGCCCGCTCAACTAGTTGTGCTTAACAAGCACCAAGGAGAATGAAAAAGTGACGACCCGTATTGGTATCAACGGCTTTGGCCGTATCGGCCGCAACTACTTCCGCGCAGCACTCGCACAGGGCGCTGACCTCGAGATCGTTGCCGTCAACGATCTCACCAGCCCCGAGGCGCTGGCCCACCTCTTCAAGTACGACTCCGTCGGCGGCCGCCTGAAGGAAACCATTGAGGTCAAGGACGGCAATATCGTCGTCAATGGCAACGTCGTCAAGGTCCTGGCCGAGCGCGACCCCGCCAACCTGCCGTGGGGGGAGCTGGGCGTTGACATCGTTATCGAATCCACCGGGTTCTTCACCAAGGCCGCAGCTGCCAGGAAGCACATCGAAGCAGGCGCCAAGAAGGTCCTGATCTCCGCACCGGCCTCGGATGAGGACATCACCATCGTGATGGGTGTGAACCACGAGCTCTACGACAACGCAACGCACCACATCATCTCCAACGCTTCCTGCACCACGAACTGCCTCGGCCCGCTGGCCAAGGTCATCAACGACGAATTCGGCATCGAGCGTGGCCTGATGACCACCATCCACGCCTACACCGCCGATCAGAACCTCCAGGACGGTCCCCACAACGACCTCCGTCGCGCCCGCGCCGCCGCCATCAACATGGTCCCCACCTCCACGGGTGCGGCCAAGGCAATCGGACTGGTCCTGCCGGAGCTCAAGGGCAAGCTTGACGGCTACGCCATCCGCGTTCCGGTCCCCACAGGCTCCGCCACCGACCTCACTGTCACCGTCTCCCGCGAGACCACGGTCGAGGAAGTCAACGCAGCACTGAAGAAGGCCGCCGAGTCCGATTCGCTGCAGGGCTTCCTGACCTACACGGATGAGCCGATCGTCTCCTCCGACATCGTGGGCGACCCCGCGTCGTCGATCTTCGATTCCGGCCTGACCAAGGTCATCGGCAACCAGGTCAAGGTTGTTTCTTGGTATGACAACGAATGGGGCTACTCCAACCGCCTCGTTGACCTCACGGAGCTCGTCGCAGCCAAGCTGGGCTAGGGTTAGTCACATGACATTTCACACCCTCAACGAACTGATCGCTGAAGGTGTCCGCGGGCGGTACATTCTGGTTAGAAGTGACCTGAATGTGCCGCTCGACGGCTCTACAGTCACTGACGACGGCCGCATCAAGGCCTCACTGCCAGTACTGGGAAAGCTCACGGACGCCGGTGCCCGCGTGCTGGTAACAGCCCACCTCGGACGCCCCAAGGGCGCTCCCGAGGAGAAGTATTCGCTCAAGCCCGCAGTGACGCGGCTCGCCGAACTTGCCGGGTTCAAGGTAACCCTGGCAGGGGACACCGTGGGCCCGTCCGCCAAGGAACACGCCGCGGCCCTGCAGGACGGCGAAGTGCTCGTTCTGGAGAACGTCCGGTTTGACTCACGCGAAACGTCCAAGGACGGCGCCGAACGCGGCGCCTTCGCGGACGAGCTCGTGGCACTGACCGGAGATAACGGGGCCTACGTGGATGACGCCTTCGGTGCAGTGCACCGGAAGCACGCCAGCGTCTACGACGTCGCCACCCGGCTGCCGTCGTACCAGGGCGACCTGGTGCACACCGAGGTTGAAGTACTGCGGAAGCTCACAGCCGACACCCAGCGGCCTTATGTGGTGGTGCTCGGCGGCTCCAAGGTCTCGGACAAGCTCGCCGTCATTGACAACCTCATCGGGAAGGCTGACGCCATCCTGGTGGGCGGCGGAATGCTCTTCACGTTCCTCGCGGCGGAAGGCCACAAAGTGGCCGGCAGCCTCCTGGAGGAGGACCAGATCCCCGTCGTGCAGGACTACCTGAAGCGCGCAGCCGACGCCGGCACGGAGTTCATTGTTCCCACCGACGTTGTGGTGGCCAGCAAGTTCGCCGCCGACGCAGACCACGAGACCGTCCCGGCGGACGGCATCGAGGGCAGCAGCTTTGGTGCCCAGGGAATCGGACTGGACATCGGACCTGACTCGGCGGCTGCCTTTGCGGAGCGGATCAAGGGCGCCAAAACGGTGTTCTGGAACGGGCCCATGGGCGTCTTCGAGTTCGAGGCATTCTCCGGCGGCACCCGCGCCATCGCCCAGGCACTGACTGAGGCGGAAGCCCTGACAGTTGTCGGCGGCGGCGATTCAGCGGCAGCTGTGCGGACCCTTGGCTTCGCGGATGATCAGTTCGGCCACATTTCCACTGGCGGAGGCGCCAGCCTGGAATATCTTGAAGGCAAGGAACTCCCGGGCCTCAGCGTTCTGGACCGCTAGGGAACCGGACTTTCGGCTACCGTCCTTCGAAAGACCTGGACTGCCAAGTCCTCCGGCCGGGGGGGGGGCCGCGGGCACCCTGCCGGCCGCACACTTATCACGAAACATATGGAGAACACGTGACTACGTCAACAAACGGCGCTTTTGACCGCACGCCTCTCATTGCAGGCAACTGGAAGATGAACATGGACCACGTCCAGGGCATCACCCTTCTGCAGAAACTTGCCTGGACCCTGTCCGATGCCAAGCACGATTACAGCCGTGTCGAAGTTGCGGTCTTCCCGCCGTTCACCGATCTACGTGGTGTCCAGACCCTGGTCCAGGGCGATGAACTGGACGTAGCCTACGGTGGCCAGGACCTTTCCCAGTTCGATTCGGGTGCCTACACCGGCGACATTTCCGGCCAGTTCCTGAACAAGCTCGGTTGCCGGTACGTACTGGTGGGGCACAGTGAACGCCGGACCATCCACAACGAGTCCGACGACGTCCTGAACGCCAAGGTCAAGGCCGCGTTCAAGCACGGAGTAACGCCGATTCTTTGCGTTGGCGAGGGCCTGGAAATCCGGCAGGCAGGGACCCATGTCCAGCACACGCTGGAACAGCTCCGCGCCGACGTCGCCGGGCTGACCCCGGAGCAGGCTGCCACCCTCGTGGTGGCCTACGAGCCCGTCTGGGCCATCGGTACCGGCGAGGTTGCCGGCCCTGACGACGCCCAGGAGATGTGTGCAGCCATCCGCGCCGAGCTCGCCACCATCTTTGGTGACGACGTCGCCGCAAAGATCCGCCTCCTCTACGGCGGTTCAGTCAAGGCCAACAATGTCGCTGCGATCCTCAATGAGCGGGACGTCGACGGCGTGTTGGTGGGCGGCGCCAGCCTCGATCCCGCGGAGTTTGCTAATATTGTCAGGTTCGAGAGTCACCTGTTGACGGACTAGTCCGTACACTGCTTCCGGCTCCCGCACTTCCAATCTTTCTGAAAGGCCGTCGTGGACGTTCTTCAAGTCATCCTGCAGATCCTCCTGGGCATCACCAGCCTTCTGCTGACCTTCCTCATCCTGCTCCACAAAGGTCGGGGCGGCGGGCTGTCGGACATGTTCGGCGGCGGCATGAGTTCCGGCCTGAGTTCCTCAGGGGTAGCTGAGCGGAACCTGAACAGGTTCACCGTGGTTTTGGGTGTCACCTGGGGCATCGTCATCATCGGTCTGGGCCTGATCATGCGGTTCAGCGGCGCAGGGGACTCCTGACCCGCTGACTTAATCGCGGTGCGGCACTGCCGTTGCCGGGATCTCCGAACTAAACTGTGGCTGTTGGCTCCCAACAGCCACAGTGTCGTTTAACCACAATGTCGTGTAAGCAGCAATGTGCGAAGCCAGGAGTCCCGATGGTACATAGTGCATCAGCGTTCCGTGGCACCCGGGTGGGTGTGACGGAAGGAGCAGGTCCAAAGAATCAGTCCGAAGCTGCTGCCGGCGAAAGAGTGCCGCGCATCCGTGTTTCCTTTTGGTGTGCCAAGGGGCATGAGACCCAGCTGGTCTTCCTCCGGCTGCCGGACGAGCAGATCCCGGCCGTCTGGGACTGCCGGCGGTGCGGGTCTCCGGCCGCCCGGGACGGCAAGGAAGCTGCCGGGCTCGAACCGCTGGAGGAAGGCTTCAAAAGCCATCTGGAATACGTTAAAGAAAGGCGCTCCGACCAGGACGCCGAGGCGGTGCTGGCCGGAGCGCTGGAGAAGTTACGCGCCGGCGGCGTCCTTCCGGACGAGCTGCCGGGGGACCCGTGACGCCGCGTTTTCGTCGATAAGCCACAAAGTGCGCGATGTCCCGCGGGGACCTGCGGCGGGTACCTGCACGGGGTTCGCCCCGGCCAAAGCCAGGCCTACGGCGCCGGCCTTGTCTTCGCCGGCCACCACCATCCAGACCTCGGCGGCGGTGTTGATTGCGGGCAGGGTCAGGGAAATACGCAGCGGCGGCGGCTTGGGGGAGTTGTGGACACCCACCACCATTCTCTCTTTCTCCCGGATCCCGGCCTGCTCCGGAAAGAGGGATGCAACGTGGGCGTCCGGTCCCACGCCGAGCAGCACCACATCCAGGCGCGGAAGGACCCCCGGCTCATCCGGCCGGTCATCTGACATGTCGGCCGCGTGCTCGGCCCTTGCTGCGTCCTGGAGCCTGCGGGCGTAGTCTTCGGCAGCCTCTTCCGGGCTCCCGAATTCATCCGAGGACCCGGGCTGGTTCACCCTGGCCGGGTCAACCGGGATGTGCGAAAGCAGAGCATCAAAAGCCTGCCGGGTGTTCCGCTCAGGATCGTCGGCGGCGACAAAACGCTCGTCACCCCACCAGAAATTGACCTTGGACCAGTCCACCGCGCGCTCGGCGGG
Organism: Pseudarthrobacter sp. DSP2-3-2b1; assembly: GCF_049895945.1. Classification (NCBI taxonomy): domain Bacteria; kingdom Bacillati; phylum Actinomycetota; class Actinomycetes; order Micrococcales; family Micrococcaceae; genus Pseudarthrobacter; species Pseudarthrobacter sp. DSP2-3-2b1. Next base: position 78,488 of record NZ_JAFCTI010000004.1, read on the forward strand.
AGAGTCCGCAACAGCCTTCAGCGTGCCGATGCCCACGGTGCCGCCTGTCAGCACCACCGTGGCCTCGCCATGCTTGTCCTGCACATCCACCAGCTTGGTGATCAGGCGGGCCGCTATGGCGGCCATAAGTACGGACGAATCAGGATGGATGCTTACTCTTGGCTCAACGCTCACTGGGACGGACGCTCCTTAGATTGGTACGTGGCAGTCCAATAGTAATCACTTCACCGAAGACCTCGTCGGGGTCCAGGCGGCGGAGCTCTTCTGCCAGGCAGTCTTTGAGGCTGCGGCGGGGCAGCGAGATGCGCTGGGCGGGCTGCCCGGGCTGCGTGAGTTCGGCGACGGACAGTCCGGGACGGAAGAGCTGGATATCGCCGCCGGGGCGGCTGAGCCGGACGCGCCGGATACCGGTTCCGGCAGGGTCCGCGACGATGGTCACGGGGGCGTCCAGGGCGAGCGTGAGCCAGGCTGCCAGCAGGATGGTCGAGGGTGAGTCGGAGGCGCCTTCGACCGCGACAGCGGTCACCGGGGACGGGTCCACCTGGTCCAGGACGGCCGCCAGCTGGATCCGCCAGTTGGTCAGCCGGGTCCAGGCGAGGTCGGTGTCACCGGCCTTGTACGTGGCACGGATATTCTCCAACGCCTTTTGCGGGTCCGGTTCATTCGCCGAGTCAGTGATGCGGCGGTGTGCGATCCGGCCAACAGAGGTTTCGCAGGCGTTCTCCGGGGCCCCATGCGGCCACCAGGCCACGATCGGGGCGTCAGGCAGCAGCAGCGCCGCAACCAGGGATTCGCTTTCGTGGGCGAGTTCCCCGTAACCGCGCAGCACGATGACTTCGGACGCGCCGGCATCGCCGCCGACCCTGATCTGGGCATCGAGCCGATCCGGTGCCTTGGCGCCGGCATCGGCCAGGACGATGATCCGGCAGGGGTGTTCGCGGCTGGCCTCGTTTGCCGCCTCGATCGCTTCTTCCTCGAGCCCGGAACGGGTGACCACTACGAGGGTCAGGACCCGGCCCAAAGCGATCACACCGCCCTGCTCACGCAGGGCCATGATCTTTTTGGAGATCTTCGAGGTGGTGGTGTCCGGCAGGTCAACAATCATGGCCTTCTCCAGGTTCGTCCGTCGCGGGCCAGCAGTTCATCCGCCGAGGCGGGTCCCCAGCTGCCCGGGGCGTAGGGTTCGGGCTGTTTGTTCTGTTCCGCCCAGAAGTCTTCAAACGGGTCAAGGATCTTCCAGGAAAGCTCCACTTCGGCGTGCCGCGGGAACAACGGCGGCTCACCGAGCAGGACATCCAGGATCAGCCGCTCATACGCTTCAGGGCTGGATTCGGTGAAGGAGTGCCCGTAGCCGAAGTCCATGGTGACGTCGCGGACTTCCATCTGCGTGCCCGGAACCTTGGACCCGAACCGGATGGTGGCGCCCTCATCCGGCTGGACCCGGATGACCACGGCGTTCTGGCCGAAATCATCCTCGCCGTGGTCACGGAACAACAGGTTCGGTGCGCGCTTGAACACCACGGCGATCTCCGTCACGCGGCGGCCCAGGCGCTTGCCTGCCCGCAGGTAGAACGGCACACCATGCCAGCGGCGGGTGTTGATGTCCACCCGGATCGCGGCGAACGTCTCGGTGGTGGAATCGGCCGGGATGCCGTCCTCCTCCAGGTAGCCCTGGACCTGTTCCCCGCCCTGCCAGCCGCCGGCAAACTGCCCGCGTGCCGAATGGGTGGAGAGGTCCTCCGGGAGCTTAACCGCGGCCAGAACCTTTTCCTTCTCAGCCCGCAGATCGTCCGCGTTGAAGGAAATGGGCTCCTCCATCGCGGTCAGGGCCAGCAGCTGCAACAGGTGGTTCTGGATCACGTCGCGGGCCGCACCCACGCCGTCGTAATACCCTGCCCGGCCACCGGTGCCGATGTCCTCGGCCATGGTGATCTGGACATGGTCCACGTAGTTCGCGTTCCACAACGGCTCAAAGAGCTGGTTCGCGAACCGGAGGGCCAGTATGTTCTGCACCGTCTCTTTGCCGAGGTAGTGATCGATCCGGAACACAGCATCGGCAGGGAACACCGACTCGACGATGTCGTTCAGCTGGCGGGCCGACTCCAGGTCATGCCCGAACGGCTTCTCAATCACCACCCGGCGCCACTTGTCCCCGTCAGCTTGGGCCAGGCCGTGCTTGGACAGCTGCCGGCAGACCTGCTCAAAGGCCTTCGGCGGAATCGAAAGGTAGAACGCGTGGTTTCCGCGGGTACCGCGGGTCTCATCGAGCTCCTCGGTCACCTCGCCCAGACGCTCGAAGGCGTCGTCGTCGTCGAACCCGCCCTGGACAAAACGGATGCCCTCGGCAAGCTGGTTCCACACCGCTTCATCAAACGCGGTCCGCGAGTAGGCCTTGACAGATGCCTTGACCTCAGCGGCGAAATCAGCGTCGCTCCAGTCCCGCCGGCCAAAACCGACCAAAGCGAAGCTCGGCGGCAACAAGCCGCGGTTCGCCAGGTCATACACCGCCGGCAAAAGCTTCTTGCGGGCAAGATCACCGGTCACTCCAAAGAGCACCAACGAGGACGGACCGGCAATCCGGTTCAAACGGCGGTCGCGCGGATCCCGGAGCGGATTGCGCCCTGATTTGGAGCGCGCGGATCTGTTGCCGTATTCGGTTTCTGGCATGGTTGCTGTTGTGCCTTAGCTTTCAGTGACGGCGGCAGGCCGGGCGGCAAGCGCTGCAATGATGTTCTGCAGCTGTGCCACGCCGGCGGCGCGGTCGGTCAGGTGCAGACGCAGGACGGGGCGGCCGTGACCGGCCAGGACCTGGGCGTCGCCCGCTGCCTGGGCGGAGATCAGTTCCCCGAAGGAGAACGGACGGTCCGGGATGGCCAGGTCTTCAGCCGGAGCCGCGGTGACCTGCAGGAAGACACCGATCGCGGGGCCGCCCTTGTGGAACTGTCCGGTGGAATGCAGGAAGCGCGGACCCCAGCCGAAGGTGACAGGCCGGCCGCTGACGGCCGCGAGTTCGTCGCGGATGCCCTCCAGCTGCGCGTATGCCAGCCGGTCGAAGTAAGCCTGGACGCTGAGGTAGCTCTCGTCGTCGAGCGTTCCGAGGAGGGCGCCAACGGCTTCCTCCGCAGTGGCTGCGCCGCGGAGCCAGTCCCCGCCCCGGACCTCGATGGCGCCGTCAACGAAGGCGGCGGGCGTGGGTTCGGGCTGTGCGTCCAGGAGGCCGCGGGCAGCAACCTTGGCAGCCTCTACGTCCGGCTGGTCGAACGGGTTGATGCCCAGCAGGCGCCCCGCGACGGCGGTGGCGAATTCCCAGACCATCATCTGCGTGGCCAGGCCACCGGCGATCGCTACTTCGTTCTCGCCGAGTTCGACGTCGGCGTCCGCGGCAACCAGCCGCACCACCAGGACGTCGGCGGCACCGGAGGTGACCTCCGGCGAGTCGGGTCCGGCCACCACCGGAAGGACGCCGGTGCCGAGCTTTCCGGTGGATTCTGCGATGAGCTGTTCGGCCCAGTCCGCGAAGCCCACAATGCCCGAGCCGTCCTCGGCGATGACAATCTTGTTGCGCAGCGGGTTGGTACCACCCAGCGCCGTGCCCAGGGCCAGCCCGATGTTCTCGGCCGCGTCCTCGTTCAGGATTTCGGCCGCTTCCTCGGCTTCATCCAGGAAAGCCTGGATGTCCACGCCGGCAAGGCCCGAGGGGACCAGTCCGAACGCGGTCAGCGCCGAGTAGCGGCCGCCCACGTTGGGGTCAGCGTTGAAGACGGCGCGGTAGCCGGCCTCGCGCGATGCCTTGTCCAGCGGGGACCCTGGATCGGTGACGATGATGATCCGGCTTTTGGCGTCCAGGCCGGCCTCGGTGAAGGCGTGCTCGAAGATCCTGCGCTGGGAATCGGTCTCAAGGGTGGAGCCGGACTTGGAGGAGACCACAATGGCGGTCTCGCCCAGCCGGTCCGCCAGGGCAACCCGGACCTGGTCGGGGTCCGTGCTGTCCAGCACAGTCAGCTCGACGCCAGCGGTGCCGGCGATGACCTCGGGAGCGAGGGAGGACCCGCCCATGCCGCAAAGCACGATCCGGGTCACCCCTTCTGCCCGCAGGGCATCGCGCAGTTCGATGATGTCCGCCACCAGGGGCTGGGAGACGGTGGCCGCCTCAACCCAGCCGAGGCGGACTGCCGACTCGGCTTCGGCGTCGGGACCCCACAGGGTGTGGTCCTTGGCGAAGATCCGGGTGGCAATGCGGTCCTCTACCAGGGCGGGGAGGTGCTGCTCGAGTGCCTGCTGTGCGGCACCGGTGGCGTCGTAGCTGAGTGTGCTCATGAGGGGTTAGGAAGCCTTCCGTGCGGCGGCGAGGGCACCTTCGACGTCGGCCAGCAGTTCCTTCCAGCTGGCCACGAACTTGTCGAGGCCTTCGGATTCGAGGAGCGCGACGACCTCGTTGTAGGAGATGCCCAGCTTCTCGAGGGCGTCGAGTGTGGCGTTGGCATCAGCGTACGTGCCGGTTACGGTGTCGCCGGTGACCACACCGTGATCGAAGGTGGCGTCCAGGGTCTTCTCCGGCATGGTGTTGACCACACCGGGTGCTACCAGCTCCGTGACGTACAGAGTGTCCGGGTAAGCCGGATCCTTGACGCCGGTCGAAGCCCACAGCGGGCGCTGGGGGAGCGCGCCGGCCCCGGCCAGCAGGGCCCAGCGTTCGGTGGAGAACAGCTCTTCGTAGACCTGGTAGGCGAGGCGGGCGTTGGCGACGCCGGCCTTGCCCTTGAGTGCCTTGGCTTCGTCGGTGCCCAGGGCATCGAGGCGCTTGTCGATTTCTGAGTCAACGCGGGAGACGAAGAACGAGGCGACCGAGTGGATCCCGGCGAGGTCGTGGCCGTTCTCCTTGGCCTGCTCCAGGCCGGACTGGAAAGCGTTGATGACGGCGCGGTACCGCTCCAGCGAGAAGATCAGGGTCACGTTGACGCTGATGCCCTCGGCCAAGGTGGCGGTGATCGCTTCCAGGCCTTCGAGCGTTGCCGGGATCTTGATGTGGACGTTGTCCTTGTTGACCTTCTTGTAGAGGTGCTTGGCCTCGGCGATGGTGCCGGCGGTGTCCCAGGCAAGGCGCGGGTCAACTTCGATGGACACGCGGCCGTCAACGCCCTTGGTCGCGGCGGCAACCGGTGCGAAGAGGTCGCAGGCGTCCGCCACGTCAGTGGTGGTGATTTCGAAGATGGTGTCTTCGACGCTGGCACCGGCAGCGGCCTGCGCGGCGATGGTGGCGTCGTAGTCCGTGCCGGCCGTGATGGCGGCGTGGAAGATGGAAGGGTTGGTGGTGACACCAACAACGTTCTTCTCTTCGATGAGCTTGCGCAGGGTCCCGGTTTCGAGGCGGCTGCGGGAAAGGTCATCCAGCCAGATGGAAACTCCGGCGTCGGAAAGCTGCTGAGTAGGCGTAGTCATTTTGAATCTCCAGGAATCTGTTTAGGCCTGCAGGCCAGCGAGGGAGTCCTTGGCAGCGGCGGCGACGGCCTCCGCGGTGATGCCGAACTCCTGGAAAAGGCGCTTGTAGTCAGCGGAAGCACCGTAGTGCTCGAGTGAGACGGAACGGCCGGCGTCGCCGACGAATTCGCGCCAGCCGAGGGCAAGCCCGGCTTCGACCGATACCCGGGCCTTGACGGCGGCCGGGAGGACGGATTCGCGGTAGGCGGCGTCCTGCTTGTTGAACCACTCGACACACGGCATCGAAACAACGCGTGCCGCGATGCCGTCAGCCTGGAGGGCTTCGCGGGCCTGGACGGCCAGCTGGACCTCGGAGCCGGTGCCGATCAGGATGACATCGGCAGGCACGGTGGCGCCGTCCTTGGAGGCTTCGGCCAGGACGTAACCGCCCTTGGCGACGCCTGCAACGGAACCGAACGTCTCGCCGTCGGCCGTTCCCTCACCACGGGCGTAGGTGGGGATGTTCTGGCGGGTGAGCACGATTCCGGCCGGGTTCTCGTGGTTCTCGAGCATGGTCTTCCATGCAACAGCCACCTCGTTGGCATCACCGGGGCGGACAACGTCCAGGCCCACGATGGCGCGGAGGGAGGCAAGCTGCTCCACCGGCTGGTGGGTGGGGCCGTCTTCGCCCAGGCCGATGGAGTCGTGGGTCCACACGTAGAGGGAGGGAACACCCATCAGGGCACCGAGGCGGATGGCCGGCCGCTGGTAATCACTGAAGATCAGGAACGTGCCGGAGAATGCGCGGGTGCGTCCGTGCAGGGCGATCCCGTTCACGATCGACGCCGCAGCGTGCTCGCGGATGCCGAAGTGCAGGACACGGCCGTACGGGTTGCCGGACCAGGCGTCGGTCTGCTTGGAGGCAGGAACGAAGGACGGCGAGCCCTCAATGGTGGTGTTGTTGGATTCGGCGAGGTCCGCTGAACCGCCCCAGAGTTCGGGCATGACCGGGCCGAGGGCGTTGAGCACCTTTCCGGAGGCGGCGCGGGTGGAGACGTCCTTGCCGGCCGGGAACACCGGAAGGGCCGCGTCCACGCCTTCGGGCAGTTCCTTGGACTCGACGCGCTCCAGGAGGGAGGCGCCTTCCGGGTTGGCTGCCTGCCAGGCGTTGAAGGACTCTTCCCATTCCTTATGGGCGGCGGCGCCGCGGTCCACAACGGAGCGGGCGTGGGCCAGGACTTCCTGGTCGACGTCGAAGGACTTGGCCGGATCGAAGCCGAGGACTTCCTTGAGCGCTGCAACTTCCTCGGCGCCCAGGGCGGAACCGTGGATCTTGCCGGTGTTCTGCTTCTTGGGGGCCGGGTAGCCGATGATGGTGCGCAGCGAGACGATGGAGGGCTTTGACGTCTCGGCCTTGGCTGCGAGCAGGGCCGAGTACAGCTCCTGGACGTCTTCCTTGTATTCGCCGGTCTTGGTCCAGTCCACGCGCTGGGTGTGCCAGCCGTAGGCCTCGTAGCGCTTGAGGACATCCTCCGTGAAGGAGATGTCGGTGTCGTCCTCGATGGAGATGTGGTTCTCGTCGTAGACCACTACAAGGTTGCCCAGTTCCTGGTGGCCGGCCAGTGAGGAAGCCTCGGCTGTGACACCTTCCTGGAGGTCGCCGTCGGAAGCAATGACCCAGATGGTGTGGTCGAACGGGCTCTCGCCGGCGGCAGCATCGGCGTCGAACAGGCCGCGCATGCGGCGCTGGGAGTACGCGAAGCCCACGGAGGAAGCCAGGCCCTGGCCCAGCGGGCCAGTGGTGATCTCCACACCGGCGGTGTGCTTGTATTCGGGGTGGCCCGGGGTCAGCGAGTTCCAGGTGCGGAGCGCCTCAAGGTCCTTCAGTTCCAGGCCGTAGCCGGAGAGGAACAGCTGGATGTAGAGGGTCAGCGAGGTGTGGCCCGGGGACAGGACGAAGCGGTCCCGTCCCAGCCAGTCCGGGTTCCGCGGATCGTGCCGCATGAGTTTCTGGAAGAGAAGATAAGCGGCCGGTGCCAGGCTCATAGCCGTTCCGGGGTGGCCGTTACCGACCTTCTCCACCGCGTCTGCGGCCAGAACGCGGATGGTATCCACCGCGCGCTGGTCCAAGCTGGTCCATGACAGTTCTTGCTCTTCCAAATGTGGCACGAAAACCGGGCCCCTCTCTATGCTGACAGTGGGCTGTACACGGGATCCGGTCCGGGCACGCTTTGGTGCCCGCTGCGGTGTGTACCAGCCGTTCACCATCGAAACGTTTGACCTATCACTCAGGCACCGACGTCGGGAATGCGTTTTCCGATGCACTCCCCACCGCGTCCTGATCTGGTGACAGCTTAGCCCGATTCCACTCTCCGGTCAGCGCAAATCTCACCTAGTGGACGCAATTTCCCCTTATGTGAATCAGCATTCCGTGAGGTTGAGTTAATCTGCTCGAATCAGCGTTCGCGCAATCATCAGGGCCTATCAGGGGCCCGTGGCGACGTACCCGGCACGGTATGATATTCGGAGGCTTGGGCCTGAAACTGCACGTCCGCTTGGACTTTCGCAGAGTTTCGGCCGCTGCGCGAACCCGGCCATGATGAATTCGTGGAATTCCCGGCGGAGCGCCTGCACCAGACAGCCGTACAGCCAGACAGAGAATTACCAACCAGAACGGGTGACTGCCACCGTGAGCACAACTGATACGCCGCTGAACGCTTCCCGCTCCGGAGGGGGAGCCGGGATTGCCCGCAAGGCAAAGGCGTATCTCGCCCTCACCAAGCCACGGGTCATCGAACTGCTGCTGGTCAGCACCCTGCCCACCATGATCTACGCCGAGCGCGGATTCCCGTCCATCGGGCTGATCATCGCCACCCTCGTGGGCGGCGCCTTCGCAGCCGGCAGCGCCGGTGCCTTCAACTGCTACATCGACCGCGATATCGACAAACTGATGCACCGCACCGAGAAGCGGCCCCTCGTCACCGGAGAAGTGACACCCCGTGAGGCCCTGGTCTTCTCGTGGCTGCTGGGCGCAGCTGCCATTGTCATCCTCTGGTTCGGCGCAAACCCGCTGTCCGCCTGGCTGGGCTTCGGTGCCATCTTCTTCTATGTGGTCATCTACTCGATCATCCTCAAGCGCCGCACGGCGCAGAACATCGTGTGGGGCGGAGCAGCGGGCTGCTTCCCGGTGCTGATCGCCTGGGCCGCGGTAACCAATACCGTTGAGTGGCCTGCAGTCATCCTGTTCATGGTCATCTTCCTGTGGACGCCCCCACACTACTGGCCCCTGTCCATGCGCTACGGCGAGGACTACCGCAAGGCCAACGTCCCCATGCTCGGTGCCATTGCCGGCGCCAAAGTGGTTTCAGTCCAGGTGGTCCTCTACGCGTGGGCCATGGTGGTCTGCTCGCTGCTGATGATCCCGGCCGGCGGTGCCGGCTGGGTGTACACGGTCACCGCGGTCCTCGCCGGAGCCTGGTTCCTCTACGAATCGCACGCTCTGTACAGCCGGGCCCACCGCGAAGACATCCCGGACAAGGGCGCCATGAAGGTCTTCCACGGCTCCATCAGCTACCTGACGCTGCTGTTCATCGCCCTTGCCGTGGACCCGTTCGTCGGCTCAGCCATCATCGGCTAGGACGCTCTCTCACTTGATGCCGGTTTTCCGGGCACCCTCTCTCAGTTAATGTGGAAAATCCGGACACCCTCGCTCACCATCGGTTATAAATCCGAAGACCCCGCCGCACGTCACGTGCGGCGGGGCCTTCGGGTTAATGGGCGGGAACTTTAAGAGAGCCGGCAAAGAGCACCAGACCACGAAACTGTAGGGGGTGCTGAATGAGCCGCATCAACTGATTAAGCGTTACCCAAAAAGCCGCTTTAACTGATAGAGCGTTGCCTAAAAAGCAGCGTTAACTGATAGAGGGTGTGGTGGACGGGAGGCGCGGTGCGTGACTACTTCTGCGGGCTGGAACGCGCGACGTCGGCGGCGTTCGTTGCTGCACTTATCAGCAGTGCGGCGCCGAGCATGTGGGCGCCCACCAGCAGGGCGGGGATGCCGTTGTAGTACTGCGTGAAGCCGATGACGCCCTGCAGCAGTGTGACGGCGAGGAGCAGCAGGGCGGCTGTGCGGAAGGGCCCGGTGATCTTTCCGGTGAAGACGATGACCAGCGCGAAGAGCGTTCCTGCAGTAATCAGGTAGGCAGGTACCGCATGGATGTGTGAGAAGAGGTCCCAGTCGAGGTTGTTGCGGGGTGCATCAGCGTCGCCCGCGTGGGGGCCGGCGCCCGTGACCACCACTCCGAGCATCACCGCCACTGCCGAAAAAAGCGCGACGGCGGCGGCCACCGGGCGCAGGACCGCCGGCAGAGCGGGGAGGGGGAGTGTGGCAAAGCGGCCGGTCCTGCCGAAAGCCCGGTTCACCAGCAGGGTGGCGATGACCACCAGCGCCATGGATACCAGGAAGTGCAGGCCCACCACCCAGGGGTTGAGGTTTGTCAGGACGGTGATCCCGCCGATCACAGCCTGCGCCGGAATGCTGGCCAGCAGCCCCGCGGCCAGCAGGAAGAGGTCCTTGCGTTCCTTCCGGAGGTTCCACAAATAGACGAGCATCATGACGGCAACGGCGGCCAGGGCGAACGTCAGGAGCCGGTTGCCGAATTCGATGAACCCGTGGATCCCCATCTCCGGAGTGTTGACCAACGAATTGTCGGTGCAACGTGGCCACGTGGGGCAGCCAAGGCCGGACGAGGTCAGACGCACTGCGCCGCCGGTGACTACCAGCGCCGTTTGACCAACGAGGGACGCCACCGCCAGGCGGCGGACCCGGGAATCAACAGTCCGGGGCAGCCGGGCCATGAGATTGCCGGCGATCTGGGGGAGGCGTGAAGCCGTACTCACTGATATCTCAATTCCACTTGAACCAACGGATGGCTGCGGCGCCGGCAAGAACTGTCCAGGCCAGCAGGATAAGGGCGGCACCCACATCTACGGTGCCGAACAGGAAAGCTTCGCGCAAGGCCTCGCCGAGGGCGCCGGAAGGCAGGTACCCCACAATGCTCTGGGCTACAGCGGGCAACCGGTCGGCCGGGATCACGATCCCGCCAAGGACGCCCAGCAGGATCCACAGCAGATTGGTGATGGCAAGGGTTGCTTCGGGCCGGACCGTGCCTGCAACGAGCAGCCCCAGGGCCGTAAACGCTGCGGCGCCAAGCACCAGCAGGAACAGTCCCGGGAGCCAGCCCGCGGCTGGCGGCTGCCAGCCCAAGGGAAGGGCCACCAGGGCGACCACAATGACCTGCAGGCTGAGAACCACCAGCACGGCCAGCACTTTGCCCGCGATGAGGCCGGTGCGGCCAAGGGGAGTGGTGGACAGGAAGCGGAGAACCCCGTAACGCCTGTCAAAGCCCGTGGCGATGCCCTGCCCGGTGAAGGCTGTGGACATGGCGCACAAAGCCAGGATGCCCGGCACTGCCACGTTGATCCGGCTTGCCCCGAGGCCGTCCAGGAAAGGAGTAACGGTCAGGCCCACCAGCGCCAGGAGAGGCAGGACGACGGCGAGAATCAGCTGCTCGCCATTGCGCAGCATGGTGAGGGACTCGTAGCGGCCCTGCAGCAGGATCCGCCGCGCCAGTGAAGCGGGCGACTGGGATGCGGGCATCCCGGACGAGGAAGTGGCGGCCGAAGCCGGGTAGGGCGCCTTGGTCATCGGGTGTCCTTTCCGGAAACATCAAGGAAGACGTCTTCCAGGCTCCGTGCCTGAAGGCTCAGGGAGCCTGGCATGATGTTGTGCGCGGCCCACCAGGACGCCAGCGCGGCAAGGTCGGGCGGGGTCAACGGTCCTGAGGCAACGTAGCTGCCGGCCCGGGTCTCAGTGACCATGATGTTTGCGGGCAACACACCGGCAAGATCGAGCCCGGCAGGTGCCTCGAAGACGAGGGTTCGGATATGCTCCATGCCCTCTTCGACCACCGGGTCGCGTTGGAGCAGCTGGGGAACGGTGCCCTCCGCGACGTTCCTGCCGGCGTCGATGATGTAGACATAGTCCGCCAGCCGCTGGGCGTCGTCCATCAGGTGGGTTGTGAGGATGATCCCCATTCCGGCGTTCCGCAGTTCCCCGATCAGGTCAAAGACAAGCTGGCGCGACTGGGGATCCAGGCCGGCACTGGGCTCATCCAAAAAAAGCACCTCCGGGTTGCCGATCAGCGCCGCGGCCAGTGCCAGCCGCTGCTTCTGCCCGCCGGAAAGCCGGCGCACGGAGGTCCTGCTGAATTCGTCAATGCCGAGCCGCTGGACGAGATCGTCCACGGAGCGCGGCCTTGAGTACATCCCGGCGATGTGCCGCAGCAGCGGGATAGGACGGGCCGACGGCGGGAGGCCACCGTCCTGGAGCATCACGCCCACGCGGGCGCGCAGTCCGGCGCCGGCCTGGCCGGGATCCTGGCCCAGCAGGGAGATGTTTCCGCCGGTACGCTTCTGGAGTCCCTGGGCGCATTCGATCGTGGTGGTTTTTCCTGCTCCGTTGGCGCCGAGGAGGGCAGTGACCTGACCGCGTTCGGCAACGAGGGAGACGCCGCTCACCACCCGGAGCATCTTGCCGTCCAGGCTGGCCAGCGGACCAACATCCTTTATTAACCCGCTGATGGTCAGGACCGGGGACTCGGGGGATCGCACCCCAGCATTCTACGTGATGTAGTAACAGCCGGCCGTTTCACCGGCCGGCATCAGGTCAGCCTCGCCTTACTGGAAGGGGGGAGTAAATTACGACATGATTGTGTTGTGTATTCCATGAGCAATGCTACTGCTGTGCCTTTTGCCGGGCACGGGGCGCCACGCGCCGCCGCTGAGCGCGGCCACATCGCCGCCGTACCGGTGGCGGATGCAGACGAGCGCACCCGGGACCGGGTCCTCGGGGCTGTCCTGGAACACGGTCCCGTCAGCGCGGCCGAACTTGGCGACCTGCTGGGCTTCACGCCCGCGGCCGTCCGCCGCCACCTTGACCATCTCTCCCGCCGCGGTGTCATCGAGGTCAAACGGGTGGCGAAGGCCGGGGCCGGCGCAGGCCGGCCCGCCCGCCGCTACGTCCTTAGCTCCCAGGGGCAATCGTCCCTGGGTAACGACTACCTCGACATCGCCAGCCTGGCGCTCAAGCAGCTCCAGGCCGTGGCGGGCGACGAAGCGGTCCGCCAGTTCGCCGTCGACCGATTCGCTGAAATGGAAGCCCGCTACGCACCCGAAATCGAGCAGGCCGGCCCGGACATCACCGCCAGGGCACGTGCGCTGTCAGCGGCACTGAGCCGGGACGGGTTTGTGGCCTCGGCCGCCGAGATCCAGGCCAAGGCCCCGCTGCCTGCGGCTCTTTCCAGTGTCCAGCTGTGCCAGGGGCACTGCCCCATCCAGCAGCTAGCCGCCCAGTTCCCCGTCTTCTGCGATGTGGAGACCGAGGTGTTCGCAAGGCTGGTAGGCGTCGATGTCCGCCGGCTGTCAACGCTGGCGCGCGGCGGGCACGTCTGCACCACCCATATACCTACAGGCCGGCTGGCCGCCGGAGGATCAAAAATCCCCCGGACTGCCACCGCCAGCCTGGTTGAAGTAAACAACCATCAGCAAGAAAGGCCGTGATGACGGACCAACTATCAGAGAAAGCGGTAGCCGAAGACACTGTGATCTCCGAGATTCTTGAGAAGAATCCCGAGCTCCACGGCATCGGCACGTACGAGTACGGCTGGTCCGACAAGAACGACGTCGGCGCCAACGCCCGCCGCGGCATCAATGACGAAGTGGTCCGGGACATCTCGGACAAAAAGAGCGAACCCGAATGGATGCTCGATCTTCGCCTCAAGGGCCTGAAGTACTTCGACCGCAAGCCCATGCCCACCTGGGGTGCAGACCTCTCGGGTATCGACTTCGACAACATCAAGTACTTTGTGCGCTCCACGGAGAAGCAGGCCGCCACGTGGGAGGACCTGCCCGAGGACATCCGGAACACCTACGAAAAACTGGGTATTCCGGAAGCCGAGCGCAGCCGCCTGGTATCAGGTGTGGCAGCACAGTACGAGTCCGAGGTGGTGTACCACCAGATCCGCGAGGACCTCGAACAGCAGGGCGTCATCTTCCTGGACACCGACACCGCGCTGCGCGAGCACCCGGAGATCTTCCAGGAGTACTTCGGCACCGTCATTCCCGTGGGCGACAACAAGTTCGCCTCCCTGAATACGGCCGTCTGGTCCGGCGGATCCTTCGTTTACGTTCCCAAGGGCGTCCACGTGGACATCCCGCTGCAGGCGTACTTCCGCATCAACACCGAGAACATGGGCCAGTTCGAGCGGACCCTGATCATCGCGGACGAGGACTCCTACGTCCACTACATCGAAGGCTGCACGGCTCCGATCTACACCTCGGACTCGCTGCACTCGGCCGTGGTGGAGATCATCGTCAAGAAGGGCGCCCGCGTCCGCTACACCACCATCCAGAACTGGTCCACCAACGTGTACAACCTGGTGACCAAGCGTGCCATCTGCGAAGAGGGCGCCACCATGGAATGGGTGGATGGCAACATCGGCTCCAAGGTCACCATGAAGTACCCGGCCGTCTACCTGGTGGGCGAGCACGCCAAGGGTGAGACCCTGTCCATCGCCTTCGCCGGCGCCGGCCAGCACCAGGACACCGGATCGAAGATGGTGCACATCGCTCCGAACACCAAGAGCTCCATCATCTCCAAGTCAGTTGCCCGCGGCGGCGGACGTGCTGCCTACCGCGGCCTGGTCCAGGTCCGCGAAGGTGCCAAGCACTCGGCCAACACGGTCCGCTGTGACGCGCTCCTGGTGGACACCATCAGCCGTTCGGACACCTACCCGTACATCGACATCCGCGAGGATGACGTGGTCATGGGTCACGAAGCAACCGTTTCACGGGTCAGCGAAGAACAGCTCTTCTACCTGATGTCCCGCGGCATGCGCGAAGACGAGGCCATGGCGATGATCGTCCGCGGCTTCATCGAGCCCATTGCCCGCGAACTCCCCATGGAGTACGCACTTGAGCTGAACCGCCTGATTGAACTGCAGATGGAAGGGTCCGTCGGATAACGATGACTGAAATCACTACTGAAAAGGCGCGCATCGGCGCCCCCTCAGCCCAGCCGTTTATCAACGGTTTCACCGAAGAGGGCGAAAGCCTGTCTCCGATCAATGCCAACGCCTCCAAGGCACCCCTTGCCGGCGAAGCAGTCAAGCGCCACTCACACGGCGGCGGCGTGGGCGTTCCCGACAGTTCACGGGCCGGCCGCCTGACCTCCTACAAGCTGGCGGACTTCAAGCCGCTCACGGGCTTGGAAGAGGACTGGCGGTTCACCCCGCTCAAACGTCTCCGTGGCCTCCACAGCGATGTCCTGAACGGCGCGGCCCCGTCCGTCACCGTCAGCGGCCCCGAGCAGGTCACGGTGGAGACCGTGTCCCGCGAGGACAAGCGCATCGGCTCCGCGGGCATCCCGGAGGACCGCGTGTCCGCCAACGCCTGGGAGAACTTCAGCGAAGCCACCGTCCTCACCATCCCGGCCGAGTTTGAAGCCGGGACCGAGATCACGGTTCTCATTACGGGCCAGGACACTGTGGCGGCCGCCCAGCACCTGGTGATCGTGGCGCAGAAGTTCTCCAAGTCCGTGGTGGTCCTTGATCACCAGGGCTCGGCCGTTGTGTCGGAAAACATCGAGATTGTAGTCGAAGACGGCGCCGACCTCACGGTCGTTTCGCTCCAGGAATGGAACGACGACGCCGTCCACGCCTCCTCCCAGCAGGCAAAGATCGGCCGCGACGCCAAACTCAAGCACGTCGTCGTCAGCCTCGGCGGGGACCTGGTCCGCGTCACGCCGTCGGCACGTTTCACCGCCCCGGGCGGCGAAGCTGAAATGTTCGGCCTGTACTTCGCCGACGCCGGCCAGCACCTGGAACAGCGCCTGTTCGTTGACCACGCGGTAGCCAACTGCACCTCCAACGTCCTGTACAAGGGCGCACTGCAGGGCCGCAATGCCCATGCCGTGTGGGTGGGCGACGTCCTGATCCGCAAGGAAGCCGAAGGCACCGACAGCTACGAGGCCAACCGGAACCTGCTCCTCACGGACGGTGCGCGCGCGGACTCAGTGCCGAACCTGGAGATCGAGACCGGCCTGATTAAGGGTGCCGGCCACGCCAGCGCCACCGGCCGCCTGGATGACCAGCACCTGTTCTACCTGATGGCACGCGGCATCCCGGAAGACGTTGCCCGCCGCCTGGTGGTCCGTGGCTTCCTGCACGAGATCATCCAGCAGATCAAGGTTCCCGCCCTCGAAGAGCGGCTGACCGACGCTGTTGAGCGCGAACTCGCCGTGACGAACAACTAGACGGCACGGGACACGATGACTGAACAGCCAAAGGGCGAGTTTGTCTGCAAGACGGACGAAATCCAGCTCAAGCAGGCGCTGCGGATCGTGATTGATGACTATCCGGTAGCCATCGTCAAGGATTCCATGGGGGAAATCCACGCCATCGGGGACACCTGCTCCCACGCGGATATCTCACTGTCCGAGGGTGAGGTTGAAGGATGCATGATCGAATGCTGGGGCCACGGTTCCCAGTTCGACCTGCGCAGCGGTGAGCCGCTCCAGCTTCCCGCCTACGATCCCGTTCCGGTGTTCGCCGTGGAGATCCGTGGCGACGAGGTGTACGTGGATTTCACGAACGTCCTCAACGAAGCAGAAGCCCCGAACTTCAGCTAGCAGCATCACCCCGGCCAGCCGGCAGTACACAGCAACAGAACCAAACTTCCAGATACAGACCGCACCATAGCCGGAGGGCATGGTGCAGAGGAGAACAAGACCTATGTCTACTCTTGAGATCAAGGACCTGCACGTCAGCATTGACACGGAGCAGGGCACCAAGGAGATCCTGAAGGGCGTCAGCCTGACCATTAAGACCGGTCAGACCCACGCCATCATGGGCCCCAACGGTTCGGGCAAATCCACCCTGGCATCCACCATTGCCGGCCACCCGCGCTACAAGGTCACCAGCGGAACCATCACGCTCGACGGCGAAGACGTCCTCGCCATGAGCGTCGACGAACGCGCCCGCGCCGGCGTTTTCCTGGCCATGCAGTACCCCGTGGAGGTCCCCGGCGTCTCCATGACCAACTTCCTGCGCACCGCCAAGACGGCCATTGACGGCGAAGCACCCAAGCTGCGCACCTGGACCAAAGAAGTCAAGGACGCCATGGCGCAGCTGCGCATCGACGCCGACTTCGCCCAGCGCAACGTCAACGAAGGCTTCTCCGGCGGCGAAAAGAAGCGCGTGGAGATCCTCCAGCTGGAACTCTTCAAGCCGAAGTTCGCCATCCTGGACGAGACCGATTCAGGCCTGGACGTTGATGCCCTGAAGGTTGTCTCCGAAGGCGTGAACCGCGCCCACGAGTCGGGCAACATGGGCACGCTGCTCATCACGCACTACACCCGCATCCTGCGCTACATCAAGCCTGACTTCGTTCACGTGTTCGTTGACGGCCAGGTTGTTGAGGAAGGCGGCCCTGAGCTGGCCGACCGCCTCGAAGAAGAAGGCTACGACCGTTACGCCACTGGCGCCGGCGCAGCCACCATCGCCGCCTCACAAGCCTAGTAAGGACTTGCCATGACCGAAATCAATGCGGCCCGCACGGGCCTCGAGGATGTCGAAGAGGCACTCAAGGACGTCATCGACCCCGAACTCGGTGTGAACATCGTGGACCTGGGGCTTCTGTACGGCCTGAAGTACTCCGATGACGACGGTGCACTGCTGATCGACATGACGCTCACCACGGCAGCCTGCCCGCTCACCGATGTCATCGAGGAGCAGGTCGGCAAGGCCCTGGATGGCGTTGTGGACGATTGGCGCCTGAACTGGGTATGGATGCCGCCTTGGGGTCCTGAGCGGATCACGGATGACGGCAAGGACCAGATGCGGGCCCTCGGCTTCAACATCTAGGCCCCACCGCCCTCCGGGGTTCATGAAATCCCGAGGAGGGCGGGTTACCTTCCCAGCGAAGGTAACCGGCCGTCGTCGTAATATCAGTCGGGTTAGAGCGTGGGGGCCGCGAAAGTGTCGCACTGGTTGATATCGCCCGAGGTGTAGCCCAGGTAGAACCACTTCTGCCGCTGCTCACTGGAGCCGTGCGTCCAGGCCTCGGGGGAAACCTGGCCGGTGGCGGCTTCCTGGATCCGGTCGTCGCCCACGGCCGAAGCGGCTGACAGGGCATCATTCAGGTCCTGCTGCGTCAGCTGCTCGAGGTATGGCTGGCCGGTTTTGGGGTCCGGCTGGGTGGTGGCGTAGCGCGTCCAGAGGCCGGCGTAGCAGTCAGCCTGGAGTTCCACACGGACAGCGCCTGACTCCGGGCCCTGGGGGTCCTGCTGGGCGCGTCCAAGGTAGCCGAGCACGTTCTGGATGTGGTGGCCGAACTCATGGGCGACTACATATTCCTGGGCCAGCGGACCGCCGGAGGAACCGAACCGGTCTACGAGATCCTGGAAGAAGGCGGGATCGAAGTAGGCCGTGGTGTCCGCCGGGCAATAGAAGGGGCCCACCGCACTGGTGGCCGCACCGCAGCCTGTGTTGGTCCCCCCGGTGAAGATGACCGTTTCCGGCTGCGGGTATTCGACGCCGTAGTCCTTGAGGTAGGCCGGCCAGAACGCGTTCAGGCTGTTGACCGTTCCGGTGATCCGGCAGTCCAGCCGTGCGTCGGCGTCCGCGCCGGTGGCACAGGCGGGCGCTGTGCCCTGGCTTTGTTCGGCGGTGCCGCCCCCGCCGGTCAGGCCTTCGAGCAAGGCAGGGTTGACGCCGAGGAGTGCTGCGATCAGGAGGATCAGGCCGCCGCCGATCCCGCCGCCGACCTTGGCGCCACGGCCCATGCCGCGCCGGTCCTGCACCTGGGAGGGGTCCAGCTGGACGTTGTCATTGAAGCTCATAAAGTCACAATAGCCTTTACCGCCGGTCCCTAACCCAGGCCGGCCGGTAAAGTTGGGACGATGCCTTTTCTCGATAAGATCCAGCGTTGGGCCAATGAACGCCCCGACGACACCGCCGTGGTGGTGGCGGGCCGGCGGCTCAGCTGGGCTGACCTCCGCGGCGCCGCCACAGCCGCCGTCCCTGCCTCGGCCGGCATCACGGTCCTCGCGGAAGCTAACTCCACTGACTTCGCGGCCCGGTTCGCCGCAGCGGTGGCCGGCGGCCGCCAGTGCGCAGTCCTGGACCCCACCTGGCCCGCGGCGCTGCAGGCAGAAATTTTGCAGCGGCTGGCGGAATCAGCGCAGCCGTTCCCGGTATCCGTGGATGATCTGCTGGCAGACGGGCCACCGGACTCGACATTCCTGATCGGGCTGACCTCCGGGACCACGTCCGTGCCGAAGGCCTTCACGAGGTCCCGGAGATCCTGGCAGCATTCCTTCGCGGCCTCCATCGAGTTCTTCGGCCTCCGCCAGGACGATGTCACGCTCGCCCCTGGCCCGCTCGCGTCCAGCCTCAACCTCTACGCCCTTGCCGAGTGCCTTTACGCCGGGTCCGAGTTCCAGACCTTGGAGAGTTTCGACGTCGGAGACGTCCACGCCGCCATCACTCACGACGCCGTCACCCGGCTGGTGCTCGTTCCCACCATGCTGCGGCTGCTCAGCGAGCGTGGGCTGACGGGCTGCGTTGATGCCTCCGGGGTCAAAACAATAATCTGCGCCGGCTCCAAACTGGACGCACGCACCCTCGAAGCCGCCCGCCGCTGGGCTCCGAACGCCACCATCTTCGAATACTATGGCGCCTCCGAGCTCAGTTTTGTCTCGGGCGCCGGCCTGGCAGCCGGGGAGCCTCTGGACGCCGGCGGCACCGGGATCGGACACCCCTTCCCCGGCGTGGAGGTCAGGATCCTTGACGACGACGGGTCTGAGCTGAACGCCGGCGAGCCCGGCAACATCTGCGTACGCAGCGGCATGGTCAGCAACGGCTACCTGTGGGGGGACGACGGCCAGGCGCTCCGCTCCTTCGACGGCTGGTTCACCGTAGGGGACCAGGGCTACCTCGCGGACGGCGAACTGCACATCCTGGGCAGGCGCTCGGACATGATCCTGACGTCGGGCAAGAACGTTTATCCGCACGAGGTGGAGCTGGCGTTGGCCTCAATTCCAGGCGTGGCCGCTGCTGTGGCTGCCGGAATGCCGGACGATCTCCGGGGCCAGCGCGTTGTTGCAGGGGTGGTCCCGTCGCATGGCGGAGTCACTGCCACCCAGCTCAAGGCCGGGCTCGAAAGCATCCTGCCCCGCGGCAAGCGCCCCCTCCAGTACTTTGCCCTGTCCGAACTCCCCACCACCGACCGCGGCAAAGTCAGCCGGAACATGCTGCTGGAGTGGATTGGCTCACATGACCGGAGGGCCCGGCACCTTGAACGCTGATCAGCTGCCGCCCGACCGGCAGCCGGTGATCATCGCGGCCCGGCGCACCGCAATCCGACGCGCGAACGGTGCACTGAAAGACCTGCGTGCCCACCAACTGCTGGCACCGGTCCTGGCGCACCTGCTCGCCGAAAGCAGCATTCCGGCCGAAGCCATCACAGACGTGGTGATTGGCAATGCTGTGGGTGGCGGCGGCAATGTTGCCCGCCTTTCCCTGTTGGACGCCGGACTTCCGGTCAGCGTCCCCGGCCTGACCGTGGACCGGCAATGCGGCTCAGGGCTGGATGCCATTGCTCTGGCTGCCCGGCTGGTGGCCGGCGGCGGCAGCCCGATCTATCTCGCCGGGGGAGTGGAGAGCATCAGCACCGCGCCGTTGCGCGCCCACCGGATTGACGACGGCGAACCTGACTTTTTCCCCCGCGCACAGTTTGTGCCGCACAGCTTTGGGGACCCTGACATGGGCGTGGCCGCCGAGAACGTGGCGGCCCGCTTTGAAATCAGCAGGGACCGGCAGGACGCCTTTTCACTCGCCAGCCACCAACGGGCCGTGGCGGCGGGCAAGGCCGGCTTGTTTACCGGCGAAATCACTCCGCTGGAAACCCGGGCGGGAAGCATCAGCACCGACGACGGTCCGCGCCCGCGCCTCAACTCCGCCGTCCTGTCTCGTTTCCCGCCCGCGTTTGTTGAAGGGGGAACAGTCACCGCCGGGAACTCGTGCTTTGACGCGGACGCAGCGTCCGGCGTCGTGATTACTTCGCTGGAAAGGGCCCGGGAGCTGGGCGCAGCGGACGGACTGCTGGTCCTGGCAACGGACACCGCCGGCGTGGAGCCTCGGCTGCTGGGCATCGGTGCCGCCGTTGCCGCCGAACGCCTGCTGGCGGCTGCAGATCAATCCGTGGCCGGAGTGGGCCTGGTGGAATTTAATGAGGCGTTCGCGTCGCAGGCCCTCGCATGCCTGGATTACCTCGGAATTGAGCCGGACAGGGTCAACCTGGACGGCGGTGCACTGGCACTGGGCCACGCTTACGGTGCGTCAGGCGCAGTGCTGGTGACCCGGGTCTTGGCCCAGGCGCGGCGGAACGGAGAAGACGGGCAACTGGCGCTGGCGCTGATCAGCATCGCCGGCGGCATGGGGACGGCCGCGTTGCTGCGCTACGAGCAGATCGAACGGCGACGTCCCGGCGCTTAGGAGCCTTCTTAGCGCCGGGACGTCGCCTCTCGATGAGTTGACCTTCAGTCCTCGGCCTCACCCAGTCCCCGTGCTGCCAGCGCCTCACCCGTCTGACGCGCGAATGCCACGGTGGTGATGAACACGGGCAACACCAGTGCGCGCGGGTTCCGTTCCAGGCCGCGGGCACGGGCGGAGTCGCGGACGTCCGCGAAGGCGCCGGCGATGTAAGGAATGCTTCGGAGCATGATGGCGATGGTCAGGGCAAAGCGTTCCGGGTCGGCGCCGAAGCGGCGGAACGGCTTGGCCAGCGACACCACACCATCCAGCAGCCGCTGCATGGGGGTTGTCGCGGTCAGCAGGGACGCCGCAACAATGCAGACAAGGATGTTCAGGACGATCCGGGCTGCCGTGGGACCGCCGAGCTGCCACCACTGGAATAGGCCGATGACCGGCAGGACATACAGCAGGGGCAGGATGGCGCCTAACAGCCTGCGCGGACCCGCACCCGTGAGCAGGTAAAGCCCGCACAGGGCCGCCAGGACCGCCGCCGATGCCAGCCAGTCGACAACCAGGAACGATGCCAGCCCGCATCCCACCACCAGCAGGAACTTCAGGCCAAGCGGCGTCCGGTGGATGAGTGAGTTTCCCGGTACATAGTTGGCCAGCAGGAAACCATGTCCTCTCACGGGGTCGCCAGTCCTTGGGTGGCCACTGCCCGGTAGGCGTCGACGGCGGCTGCCGGGCCGCCGTCGAACATCACCCGGCCCGCCTCAATGACTAGAACGCGGTCCATATCCAGTGCCAGGTCCAGGTCATGGGTGGACATGATGATCTGCTGATCCAGTCCCGAGAGTGTCCGTCGGAGGAGCTCCCGGTTGCGCAGATCAAGCAGGGTTGACGGTTCGTCCAGGACCAGCACGGACGGATTCACCGCCAGGACGGCGGCGAGGGCCATCAGTTGGCGCTCCCCGCCGGAAAGCTCGTAAATGCTCTGGTCCGCGAGGGGCAGCAGCCCGAAACGGTCCAGTGAAGCCTCGGCCAGCCGCCGGCGTTCCTGCCCGTTGCGGATTGATCGCCGCAGCGACAGTTCAACGTCCTCGCGGCCCGTGGGCATCACGAGCTGCGAGAGGGGATCGGTGAAGACGAAGCCCACCTGCCGGCGCACCGCCCGGACGGCGCCCACAGTATCGGCGCCGTCCACCAGCACTGTGCCGGACGTCGGCTGGACCAGGCCGTTGATCATCCGCAGCAGGGTGGATTTGCCGGACCCGTTCGCGCCGATCACGCCGATCCGCTGTTCGGTCAGTTCGAGACTGACGTCCTGAAGCAGGGTTCTGGGTTCGGGGTGGTTGTCGACGACGACGGCCACCGACGCGCCCCGGAAGGAGATGGTTGCCATGGCTGCTTAGCGCTTGATCCGCTTCACCCTGCGGACCAGAACATCCGGAAATGCGCGGTGCAGGGCAACCGCAATCACTGCGGCGAGGATGTTCTTGATCACGTCTCCGGGATAGAAAACGAGGTCCGCCAGGAACGCCTGGGCGAGCTCTGTTTTGGTGTTGACGGCAATCCCGATGACACCGAGGGTATGCACCACAACGATGCTGGTCACCATGGCAGCGGCGAAGAACCACAGGGCGCGGGCCCTTGCGGTGCGCCGGATGACAACGACGGCGAGCCAGCCCGCCACTGCGGCGGCGATCGGGAAAGCGATGATGTAGCCGGCCGACGGGCCGGCCAGGATGCTCAGGCCGCTGCGCCCCTGGCTGAAGATGGGCAGGCCGGCAAGCCCGAGCAGTGTGTACAGGCCGACGGCGGCGAAACCCCTGGCCGGGCCCAGCATCAGGCCGGTGAGCATCACCGCGAGGGTCTGGAACGTAATGGGTATGCCGAACACGTTGGCGGCAATGCCGGGCACCAGTGCGGAGCCTGCAACGAGGGCGGCGAACACGGCGATGAGGCCGAGATCGGTCGCGTTCCAGCGGGAACGTTCGCGGGAGGTGGTGCCGTTGACGGCGGTGTCAGTCTGGCTCATGGGGTGGTCCTGTCGTGAATAAACAAAGGAAGCATGGGGTGATCCTGACGTTACCGGCCGCCGTCAAGGCCCATTTTGTAGAGGCTCTACTAAATGGACGGCCGAGCGTTGATTGCCCGATACAAGGAAAGCGGCGGCCGCGGCGGTTATCGGGCAGGGATAGGGCCGGTAGACTGGATGAGGCCGCTCTGTCCGGCCAATCTGCCCGCTTCTTCCAGAGGACCTCTGTTGAGCTGTGGCGTTCCCTGTTGTGAAAGGCCTTACCTGCTGTGATTACTGTCCAGGATCTTGAACTGCGCGCCGGTGCCCGGCTCCTTATGGACCAGGTGAGTTTCCGCATCGACAAGGGAGACAAGATCGGGCTTGTGGGCCGTAACGGTGCAGGCAAGACCACCCTCACGCGCGTGCTCGCCGGCGAAGGCCAGCCCGCCGGCGGCAAGGTTACCCGCAGCGGCGAGATCGGTTACCTGCCGCAGGATCCCCGGACCCCGGACATGGAACAGCTGGCCCGCGACCGCATCCTCTCCGCCCGCGGCCTGGACGTCGCCGTCAACAATCTCAAGCAGACCCATGATGACATGGCCAGCGAGGACGCCGAGGTCCAGCGCAAGGCGATGAACCGCTACGACCGGCTGGAATCCGAGTTCCTGGCTGCGGGCGGCTACGCTGCCGAGGCCGAGGCCGCCGCGATCTGCTCCAACCTGGCCCTCCCGGACCGGCTGCTGAACCAGCCGCTCAAGACCCTGTCCGGCGGCCAGCGCCGTCGTGTGGAACTCGCCCGTATCCTGTACTCGGACGCCGAAACGATGCTCCTCGATGAGCCCACCAACCACCTCGACGCGGACTCCATCACCTGGCTCCGCGAGTTCCTGAAGAACCACCAGGGCGGCCTGATCGTGATCAGCCACGACACCGAACTGCTCGAAGCCACCGTCAACAAAGTGTTCCTGCTGGATCCCAACCGCGCCAAGGTCGACTTCTACAACATGAACTGGAAGCGCTACCTGCTCCAGCGCGAAACGGATGAGCGCGCCCGCAAGCGTGAGCGCGCCAACGCGGAGAAGAAAGCCCAGGTCCTCATCGATCAGGCCAACAAAATGCGGGCCAAGGCCACCAAGGCCGTCGCAGCACAGAACATGGCCAAACGCGCCGAACGTCTGCTGGGCGGCCTCGAAGCCGTCCGCGCGACCGACCGCGTGGCAGCCCTGCGCTTCCCGGATCCGTCACCGTGCGGCAAGACCCCGCTCACTGCGGACGGGCTCAGCAAGTCGTACGGCTCGCTGGAGATCTTCACCGACGTGGACCTGGCCATTGACCGCGGCTCCAAGGTGGTCATCCTGGGCCTCAACGGCGCCGGCAAGACCACCCTCCTGCGCATGCTCGCAGGCGTTGACAAGCCGGACACCGGCGAGGTGGTGGCCGGCCACGGCCTGAAGGTGGGCTACTACGCGCAGGAGCACGAGACACTCGACGTGGACCGCACAGTCCTGCAGAACATGCGCTCCTCCGCCCCGGACATGAACGACGCAGAAGTCCGCAACATCCTTGGCTCGTTCCTGTTCTCCGGTGACGACGTCGACAAGCCCGCCGGTGTCCTCTCCGGCGGTGAGAAGACCCGCCTGGCCCTGGCCACCATCGTGGCCTCAAGCGCCAACGTGCTGCTCCTCGACGAGCCCACCAACAACCTCGACCCTGCCAGCCGCGCCGAAATCCTCGGTGCCCTGAGCAACTACACCGGCGCCGTCGTCCTGGTCAGCCACGACGAAGGTGCCGTCGAAGCGTTGAACCCCGAACGCGTTGTGCTGCTGCCGGACGGCATCGAGGACCACTGGAACGAAGACTACCTGGACCTGATCACGCTGGCTTAGCCCTCAGCAATCTGGTCACCTTCGCACCAGCGACAGCGTAATTTGCCGCTTGCTGGCTCGTCATTTGTGCTACTTCCGTCCACGGCACCTCTCGGCACGAGCGGAGCAGCGTGGGTGATTTGTGTAGCGTGCGTCTAAGCGAGGAACGAGCGAGCACGCGGTAAATCACGCAGGTTGCGGAGCGCACCCAGCCACGGGCCCTGAACGCAGCCCAAGGCGAAACGATCAGTAACCCTGGGCGTCGAGGAGGGCGTCTTCCTCTTCTTCGGCCGTGGCGTGTTTCCTTTTGCGGGCAACCGGCGGACGACGGCGGGCTGCTGCGGCCGCGGAGTGGACGGCGCTGCCGGAACTGAGTTCGTCGCCCTCTTCATCTTCGGCGTCGATCGCTGCATTCCGTGCCTGCTGCCGTGCGGCGTAGCCGAAGCCGACAAACATCAGCACGCCGAACGCAAACCACTGCAGCGAGTAGGACAGGTGCGTGCCTTCTTCGGTGGCCGGCTTCGGGAACGGGAACGGCATCTGGGCCGCGGCCGGCGACTCGGACGCGAGCTGCCCGTAGGCGCCGGTGAGAACGGGATAACCCAGTTCCGATGCGTAGGTGGGCAGATCGATGGACGCGAGCTGGCCAGCCGGGGCACCCCGGTTCAACTGGGGCTCACCGTGCTTAAGCCGGACGACGGCGGTCACGGTGCCGGCAGGCGGCGCCGGAATGGAGTCCGGGCTGCCCGGGTTTTTGTTGCCGATGGGGAGCCAGCCCCGGTCAACCACGACGGTCTCGCCGGTCTCAAGTTTGAACGGGACAACCACTTCGTAACCGGGCTGCCCGTTCAGCGGACGGTTGCGGACGATCCTTTGACCGGCGGCATCGTAGCTTCCCCGGAGCTCCACCTGGGTCCATTCCTTGGCCGGGTCCAGTTCGGAGAACTCGTCCCGGACCTGCTCGAAGGGGATCGGGGCCGCGGAATAGTTGGTCACCACCCGGTTGATTTCAGCGAGGGTCTCGGCGCGGCGGTCCATCTGCCAACGGCCCAGGAAGACGCACGCGGCGGCGAAAATGGCGGCCAGCAGCAGGTAGGCGAGCCACTTGCTGGAGAACAGAAAACGGTACATTCAGCTGTCCTGCCCCACGTTGGTCCCGCCGGCTTCCTGGCCCCGGTCCATCACCACGGTGTCCTTCCACAGGCCGCGGGTCTGCAGGTAGTCCTCAAGCCAGTCACGGTGATCGTCACAGGCAAGCCAGATCTTGCGGCGTTCCGGAGTATGGATCTTGGGATTGTTCCACAGCAGTTGCCACGACGCGTCCGAGCGGCAGGCCTTCCGGGAGCACGTGGCACCCATGGCCGGCGCGGCACTGTCTGTTCCGCCGGCCAGATCGAAAATGTTCATGAAGCGCGCCGTTCCTGTCCGTACGTTGGTTCGTCGTCGTCATCAACTATCAGCTCACCCTGAAGCACCGCAGTGGCGGTGCTCTCCTGAGCCGCAGGCGCGGGTGTGCTTTCCAGTTCCGCGAGCGGGGCGGAGTCCAGGAGTGAATCGCTGTGGCTCTCTGCTTTATCGTTCCCGTTGGCCAGAACCACAGCGATCCAAGGGAGGAACACTGCACCGGCCACCATGAGGAGCTTGAACCAGCCGTCCACCACGAAGATCAGGACGAGGCAGACCATGCGGATTCCCATCGCCAGGGAGTACTGCACCATCCGGTGCCGCATGTCCTCTGAGTGGGCCGCGGACGCGTCCGTGATGCTGTGCACCCCGGAATCGCCGGAGAACCGTTCAGGATCTCCGGGCACGGAATGTCCCGCATGGTTTTCAAGGGTCACGGCTGTCTGATCACGCTCCAAGGCTTGCCTCAATTCTCTCACCATCGGCAGGCCCGCCCAAACGGAGGCTAAGATCGGAGGCAGTAAAAATCCCTTGCGTTTTCATCGCGGTGCCACCTGCCGCAGAATCACGGAGCCCCTCATGCCTGAAGCAGCCCAGACCCCCCGCAGCGTCCTGATCACCGGAGGGAACCGGGGCATCGGGCTGGCCATCGCCGAGGCGTTCCTGGCCAACGGCGACAAGGTTGCCGTGACCTACCGGAGTGAATCTCAGCTGCCTGCCGGAATCCTCGGCGTCAAAGCAGATGTCACCGACGAAGCCTCCGTCGATGCGGCATTCACCGAGGTGGAGGCCGCCCACGGTCCGGTGGAGGTCCTGGTGGCCAACGCGGGGATCACCAAGGACATGCTCCTGCTGCGGATGCGCGAAGAAGACTTCACCTCAGTCATCGACACCAACCTCACGGGTGCTTTCCGGGTTATCAAGCGAGCTTCCAAGGGCATGATCAAGATGCGGAAGGGCCGCGTAGTGCTGATTTCTTCCGTCTCCGGACAGTACGGGGCACCCGGCCAGATCAACTACTCCGCATCCAAGGCCGGCCTGGTGGGCATCGCACGGTCACTGACCCGGGAACTGGGATCGCGCGGCATCACCGCGAACGTGGTGGCCCCCGGCTTCATCAATACTGATATGACGGCCGAACTTCCCGAGGCCACCCAGAAGGATTACCTGGCCAGCATTCCGGCCAACCGGTTCGCCGAGGCGTCGGAAGTGGCGAACGTGGTCCGCTGGATCGCCAGCGACGAGGCAGCCTACATCTCCGGCGCCATCATCCCGGTGGACGGCGGCCTGGGCATGGGTCACTGACGGGCCTTCGTCAGGACGCGGCTTCGAACGCCTCGCGGAGCCACTCCGTCACTTCGGCATCGACGTCGCTGGCGGTGGCCAGTTCCAGATGATGCATCCAGACGCCGGGGGACGGCTGGACCACCTCCTTGAACCGGGCCGACTCGAGCCGCCGCGGCAGTGCGATGGATAGGACTGCCGGCACCTCGGTTTTCAGGTGCCGCCGGGGATTCCAGACGTAGGCGAAACCGCGCCTGTTCCGGAAGGCCACCTGGCTGGTGGTGGTGCGTTCAACCGCCGGACCGGCGTTGAGAATCGCGCTCCGGACAACCTGGCAGAGCTGAAGTCCCTCGGGCGAATTGCTGAACAGCTCTTCCGGAGTGGAGGCGGTTCCTGCGGTGCCGGTCATGGCCGGGGCCCTGCTGGATTCCGGCGGCTCATCATGGGGCGAGCCTACGCCGCATGACCTCTGCCGGGTACCCGGAATCGGACCGGACACTAGCCGGCCCGGGCTTCTTTGTGGGGGTCACACAAGCAAATTCGGGTACAGCGCTGGCATGATGGACTGCAGACCTAGAGGCTTTTAGACGTTTCGAACAAAAGGAGTACACATGGGACTGCTGGATAACAAGACTGCCATCGTCACCGGATCCTCACGGGGAATCGGCGCAGAAGTGGCCAAGAACCTCGCTTCCGCGGGCGCCGCCGTCGTGGTTAATTACCGCCAGAAGGCGCCGCGCGCCAACAAAGTGGTGGCAGGAATCGAAGCCGCGGGCGGCCGTGCCGTTGCTGTTGGCGCGGACCTCACCACTCAGGAAGGCGTCCAGGCTCTGGCCAGCGCCGCCATGGAGAACTTCGGTTCGCTGGACGTCCTGGTCCTCAACGCCTCCGGCGGCATGGAATCCGGCATGGCGGACGATTACGCGCTCAAGCTGAACCGCGACGCGCAGGTCAACATGCTCAACGCCGCAGTGCCGCTCATGAAGGAGGGCTCCCGGGTTGTCTTCGTGACCAGCCACCAGGCCCACTTCATCAACTCCGTGCCCACCATGCCCGAGTACGAGCCTGTTGCCCGCAGCAAGCGCGCCGGCGAGGACGCCCTGCGCGCGCTCCTGCCGAACCTGGCTGAAAAGGGCATCTCCCTGGTGGTCGTGTCCGGCGACATGATCGAGGGAACCGTCACGGCAACGCTGCTGGACCGGTCAAACCCGGGCGCCATCGAGGCCCGCCGCGCCGAAGCCGGCAAGCTCTACTCCGTGGAGGAGTTCGCTGAGGTAGTGGCCGGTATGGCCACCGCCGACGTCGAGTCCGGCCACACCGAGTACGCCGGCGGTTCGGACTACTTCGGCAAGAGCGCAAAGTAACCCTTTCGTCAACAGCGAAGGCACCCCACGGTGAACATCAACCGTGGAGTGCCTTCCTTGCGTTAACGCGGCCACCAGGACGGGCGGCGAGTGGCTTCAGACGCCCGCGATGTGCCGCACTGCATCAAGGTAGGGCATGTTGATGGCCGAATCTGCGACCGCCCGGACCGCCGGCTTGGCATTAAAAGCCACCCCGATCCCGGCAGCACTGAGCATGTCCAGATCGTTGGCGCCGTCGCCCACGGCAATGGTGTGCTCCAACGGGATTCCTTCGGCTGCGGCCCACTCGCGGAGGTACTTTTCTTTGGCGGCGCGGTCAATGACTGCCCCCAGCACCTTCCCGGTCAGGGCGCCATCCACAATCTCCAGCTCATTTGCGATCCAGTAATCCAGGCCCAGATTCTCGGCGATGGGCTTCAGAATCTGGTTGAACCCGCCGGAGACCACGGCAACAACATGGCCTGCGGCCTTGAACGCGGCCACCAGTTCGGCGGCGCCTTCGCTGAGTCTGACCTCGGCCCGCACGGAATCGACGACGTCGGCCGGCAGTCCGGCGAGAACCGCCACCCGGGCGTGCAGGCTCTGGGCGAAGTCCAGTTCCCCGCGCATGGCGGCTTCAGTGACAGCGGCCACTTCTTCGCGCTTGCCCGCGTACGCAGCCAGAAGTTCGATGACTTCCTGCTGGATCAGTGTTGAGTCGACGTCCATGATCAGGAATTTGCGGGTGGCCGTCCGCAGTCCGGTGGGGACAATGGCGGTGTCGATGCCGTCCTGAGGGTGCTGGGCTACGGCGTGCCGCAGTGCAGCGATGCCGGCGGCCGCCGCGTCCGGCAAGGCCAGGTCTGCGGTGTGGACACCGTAACGGCCGTCTCCGGCCTGGGTTTCCGCCTGGAGAGCCGCGCCGTTTCCGGTGAGGAGGGACCGCAGCTGTTCGAGCTCTGCGGGGATCAGTTTGAGGCCATAGCTGACCGCAGTCACGTTCGAAGTCATGGCTGCAATCTTAGCCAGCGGGGGAGTGCCGCCGGAATTCGTCCTCTGCAAGCAGCGAACCCGGGACGCCGCGGACGGAGGGCAGGCGTATCAGTTATCAGTCGGCCCCCGTTTTGTCCTAGTGTCTACTCCTATGAGTGATGTTCTTGAATTGGCCGCCGTCAGCGTTGTCCGTGGGGCAAAAACGCTCCTGAACAAGGTGGATTGGCAGGTCAAGGAAGGCGAGCGTTGGGTGATCCTCGGTCCCAACGGAGCCGGCAAGACCACTCTCCTGCAGATTGCTGCTGCCCGGCTGCATCCCACCAGCGGCATGGCCGGCATTCTGGAGGAAATCCTTGGCGCGGTTGACGTGTTTGAACTCCGTCCCCGCATCGGGCTGTCCTCGGCTGCCCTGGCGAACCAGATCCCGGAGCACGAGAAAGTCCTGAATGTTGTGGTCACAGCCGCTTACGGCGTGACTGGCCGCTGGCGCGAAGGCTACGAGAAGGCGGACGAACGCCGGGCCTTCACACTCCTTAACGAGTGGGGCATGGGACCACTGCTTAACCGGCCCTTCGCCTCGCTCTCCGAGGGGGAGCGCAAGCGGGTGCAGATTGCCAGGGCACTGATGACTGATCCGGAACTCCTGCTGCTTGACGAGCCGGGCGCCGGCCTGGACCTGGGCGGCCGCGAGGACCTGGTCCACCGCCTCAGCGAGCTCGCCCGGGACGAAGCCGCTCCGGCCATCGTGCTGGTCACCCACCACCTTGAAGAAGTGCCGCCGGGCTTTACCCACGCCATGCTGCTGCGCGAGGCAAACGTTGTGGCGGCTGGCCCCATCGATGAGGTCCTCACCGCCGCAAACCTGAGCGAGACCTTCGGGCTTGACCTTGAGGTCACGGTGAACGCCGGCAGGTACACCGCCGCCGCACGCCGCTAGAGCGCCGCCCGAACCATCACCTTGGATCTTCTCGGCAGTATCTTTGTGCTTTTCGCCGGCCTGTGGGCCGGAACCATCAACGCCGTCGTCGGCTCCGGCACCCTGGTTACCTTCCCTGTCCTCCTCGCCCTCGGCCTCACACCCGTTGTTGCATCCATGAGCAACGCCATGGGCCTGGTGGCCGGCGGCGCCTCGGGCGCCTGGGGATACCGGCGGGAACTGAAGGGCAGGGGCAGGCAGCTGCTCAGGCTCCTGCCGGCGTCGCTCCTGGGCGGCATCACCGGCGCATTCCTGCTGCTGAACCTGCCGGAGACGGTGTTCCACTTCGTCGCTCCGGTCCTGCTGGTTATGGCGCTGCTGATGGTGGTGTTCCAGCCGCGGCTGCAGGCGTGGGTCCGCGACCGCGAAGCGAATCCCGAGCACGCGGTACGTGACAAAAGGCATGGTGTCCTCCTGCTGGTACTGGTCTACTTTGCGGGGATCTACGGGGGTTATTTCGTGGCCGCCCAAGGGATCCTGCTGGTCGGCATCCTGGGCATTTTCCTGACGGGCACCATCCAGAACGCCAACGCCATGAAGAACATCCTGGTCCTGGGCGTGAATCTCGTTGCAGCCTTCTCGTACCTGATCTTCGCCTTCGACCGGATCAACTGGCTGGTGGTGCTCCTGATCGCGGTGAGCTCCACCATCGGCGGACTCCTGGGTGCGAAGGTGGGGCGGCGGCTGTCCCCGCCAGTGCTGCGGACCGTCATCTTTATCCTGGGCCTGGTGGCGCTGGGCTTTATGATCGCCAACCTGCTGGAATAATCAGCCCGTGACAATCCATTACCTCGAATCCGCCGCAGACCCGCGCGTCTCCGACTACACCCAGCTGACCGATGTGCACCTGCGCAAGCTGCGGGAACCGGCGGAGGGCATGTACATCGCCGAGTCCTCCCGCGTGCTGCGCCGGGCGCTGGCGGCCGGACACCAGCCGAGATCCTTTTTCCTCGCCGAAAAATGGCTGGCGGACCTGCAGGATGTCCTGGCCGCCTTTCCGGACGTCCCGGCGTTCATCGGCACAGCCGCCCTGCTGGAGGAGATCACCGGATTCCACCTCCACCGCGGGGCCATGGCAGCGATGCAGCGGCCGGTGCCGGTACCCCTGGACGAGCTTCTGGCGGGTGCCCGCAGGGTCGCCGTTTTGGAAGACATCGTGGACCACACGAATGTGGGCGCGATTTTCCGTTCGGCTGCCGCGCTGGACATCGACGCTGTGCTGATCTCGCCGCGCTGCGGCGATCCGCTGTACCGCCGCAGCGTCCGCGTCAGCATGGGGACCGTATTCCAGGTTCCCTGGGCGAGGCTGGAAAACTGGCCGCAGGACCTGTCACTGCTCCAGAGCGAGGGGTTCACTGTCGCGGCGCTGGAACTCACTGGGGACGCGGTCGACGTCGACGAACTCGCTGCAGGGAATCCGGACAAACTCGCCCTGGTGCTAGGTACCGAAGGTGCCGGCATGAGCCCTGAAACGCTTGCCGCCGTCGACCTCGCCGTCAAGATCCCGATGCGCCCCGGCGTCGACTCCCTCAACGTGGCAGCAGCCTCGGCCGTCGCGTTCTGGGAGCTCCGCCCGCGTGGTTAGCGGGGTCCACGTTGATCGGCTATTATTAACAGCTGGCTCTACTGCGCCTTCTGCAGCGGCCATCCCATTCATACCTGGCAGCTGGCAAAATCCAGTTGTGCGAACAAAGGTCCAATTATGAAGTCTGATACACACCCGAAGTACGAAGCTGTTGTTTTCAACGACCTGGCTTCCGGCGTCAAGTTCCTGACCAAGTCCACCGTGTCTTCCAAGAAGACCATCGAGTGGGAAGACGGAAACACCTACCCGGTTATCGACGTCGAAATCTCCTCCGAGTCCCACCCGTTCTACACGGGCAAGCAGCGCATCATGGACTCTGCAGGCCGCGTCGAGCGCTTCAACGCTCGCTTCAAGGGCTTCGGCGGCAAGAAGTAATTCACTTCACCCCCTGGTTCTTTGGAAAGCCCGCACCGGAAACGGTGCGGGCTTTTTGCGTTCTGCGGACATTTCCGCAGCCTCCCCAAAGTGCGGCAGGATGGAACGCATGACTGACACGCCAAACACAGCTGAAGACAGCACCGCCGCCCGCCTGCACGGCGAGTACAAGGTGCCGGGCGGCAAGCTGGTGGTGGTTGACCTTGGCGTCGAGGAGGGTGTGCTCACCGGCGTTTCAGTCAGCGGGGACTTCTTCCTGGAACCGGACGAGGCGCTCCTGGACATCAACCGCGCACTCACCGGACTTCCGGAAACCACGACGGCGGCGGATCTGTCGGCGGTGGTGACCGCCTCGCTGCCTCCCGGCGCTGCCCTGTTCGGCTTTTCTGCCGATGCCATCGCCGTGACGGTCAGGCGTGCCCTCGCCAAGGCGACAACCTGGGCGGACCATCACTGGAACATCATTGCGCCCGCGGTGCTGCCCACGGCCGTCAACGTGGCCCTGGATGAGGTCCTCACCGAGGAGGTGGGAGCGGGCCGCCGCAACCCGACGCTGCGGTTCTGGGACTGGGAGGAACCGTCCGTGGTGATCGGCAGCTTCCAGTCAGTCCGCAATGAGGTGGATCCCGACGGCGTGGCCAGGCACGGCATCAGCGTGGTCCGCCGGATCAGCGGCGGGGGCGCGATGTTCATGGAGGCCGGAAACTGCATCACTTACTCCCTCTACCTGCCGCAGACGCTGGTGGACGGGATCAGTTTCGCGGACTCCTACGTGTTCCTGGATGCGTGGGTTATGGCCGCCCTGGAGAAACTCGGGATCACTGCCTTCTATGTACCGCTGAACGACATCGCCACAGACCAGGGCAAGATCGGCGGCGCCGCGCAGAAGCGTCTGGCCAACGGAGGCATGCTGCACCACGTGACCATGAGCTACGACATCGACGCCGACAAGATGGTCGATGTGCTCCGGATCGGCAAGGAAAAGCTCTCGGACAAGGGGACCCGCAGCGCCAAGAAGCGCGTGGATCCCCTCCGCCGGCAAACAGGGCTCGCCCGCACGGAGATCATCGCGGCCATGATGGAGGTCTTCACCGAACGGTATGCCGCCACCCCATCCGAACTGAGCAGCGAAGAGATGGGGGTAGCCCGCCACCGCGTCGCCGCCAAATTCGGCACCAAGGAATGGCTCAACCGGATCCCCTAGGCGGGGAATCTACGTCCGGGCTTGGGCCGTGAGTGCCCGCAGCAGGTGGCTGCGCTGTTCCACAACGATCCGGCGGAGGGCCGCGGGCGCGTCAGCGTTGGCAGCGAGCCACTGGTCTGTCCGGAGCACCACCGGCTGCAGCTCAGGCCGCGTACCGGCCGAAAGGTCCTGGGCGTGCGGATACAGTCCTTGGACAATCCGGCTTGAGATCTCAATGCTCCGCTTCTCCCAGACCTCGCGGAGGCAGTCGAAGTACGGCTCAATGTAGGGTTCCAGGAGCCCGGCGGGTGCCGTGGTGAAGCCGGCGATCGTGGCGCTGAGGATCTGGTTGGAGAGCCCCGTCCCCTGGACCGCTGCGTCCCACACGGCAGCCTTCACGTCAGCGTCCGGACGGGCGGCAGCAGCGGTCGCATGGCCGGCCTTGCCGGAGGCCGTCCTGTCCCGTTCCCATTCGGCATCCAGGTCCGCGAGGGTTACCTGGCCGTTGGCGGCCAGCGCATGCCAGAGGGTCCAGCGCAGTTCCGCGTCCACCGCCAGGCCCGCAACCTGTTCCGTGCCGTCCAGGAGTCCTTTGAGCCGGGGGAGGAGCGCGGCGTCCTGACGGCTGACAGACGCCAGCGTCCGCGCCCATGCGAGCTGGTGGTCCGAGCCCGGCGCCGCCGAGTCCAACTGCTTGTCCACGGCAGCCAGGAAGCCACTCCGTACGGTGTCCCGCTGGGCCGTGGGCGTGAAGCGTTCGACGGCGGTGCCGGCGTTTTCGAGGATGTTCAGCAGCACGCCGATCCCGGTCTCGGCCGGTCCGAAGGACTGCACGGCGTCCACGTAGCGTGCTGCCGGGCTTTCGGCATCCCTGGCCGAGTTCCAGAGCGCTGTCCACACGAGGGCCCGTGCCATGGGATCGGTGATGCGGTCCAACGATTCCAGCACTGTCGCCTCGGATGCAGGATCTAGCCGGGCTTTGGCGTAGGTCAGGTCGTCGTCGTTCAGCAGCATGAGGGCCGGCTGGGCCTGGCCGGTGAGCTCGGGGAGGGGTGTCCGTGCACCGCTGACGTCGGTTTCGACGCTTCCGGTCCGGACCAGTGCACCTTGTGGGTCGAAGTTGTACAGTCCCACCCGCAGCCGGTGCGGGCGCAGCTCCTCCCGTCCGGTGACCGGGTCCACAGCCTCCTGGACGATCGCCACGGCGCCGAGAACGCCGTCGTGCGTTTCCGCGTCCACGGAAAGCGTGGAGATTCCTGAGGTCTGGAGCCAGGGGGCGGCCCAGGCGGCGAGATCGCGGCCGGAAGCAGCGCTGAGGGCCTTCAGGAGGTCCGCCAATGTGGTGTTGCCGTACGCGTGGTCCCGGAAATACTCACGGGAACCGGCGATGAAAGCGTCGAACCCCACGTACGCCACCAGCTGCTTGAGCACGGCGGCGCCCTTGGCGTAGGTGATGCCGTCAAAGTTCTGCTTGGCGGCCTCAAGGTCGGGGATGTCGGCAACGATGGGGTGGGTGGTGGGCAGCTGGTCCTGGACGTAGGCCCAGGCCTTGCGCTTGTTCGCGAAATTCACCCACGCGGTTTCCCAGCCGGTGGCGCGGTCAACGCCCAGGGTGCCCATGTAGTCGGCGAACGATTCCTTGAGCCACAGATCGTCCCACCACTGCATGGTCACGAGGTCGCCGAACCACATGTGGGCCATCTCGTGCATCAGGGTGTTGGCGCGTCCCTGGTACTGCGAATCGGTGGCGCGGGAAGTGAACACGTAGCTTTCTGTGAAAGTGACCAGCCCCGGGTTCTCCATTGCCCCGAGGTTGTATTCGGGTACGAACGCCTGATCGTATTTTCCCCAGGGGTAGGGAAAGTCGAACAGGCGGTTGAAGAAGTCCAGGCCGCTCTTGGTGAGCCGGAACAGCTCGTCAGGGTCGAAGGAATCCGCCAGGGAGGCCCGGCTATAGAGTGCCAGCGGCACCTCAAGTGCTGTGCCGTCCTCGAGCGTTCCGCTCCAGTGATCCTGGGCTTTGAAGTAGGGTCCGGCCAGCACGGTAGTGATGTAGGTGGACATGGGCCGGGTGGCGGTGAAGTCCCAGCGGCTGGTGGCGGGGTCACTGGTCAGCTGGGTCCGGGCGGCCTCAACCCCGTTGGACGCGACAGCCCAGTCCGACGGCGCCATCACGTGGAAGGTGAACTCGGCCTTGAGGTCCGGCTGCTCGAAATTGGCGAACACCCGGCGCGCATCGGCGGGCTCGTACTGCGTATACAGGTAGCACTGGCCGTCAGCCGGGTCCACAAAACGGTGCATGCCCTCGCCGGAACGGCTGTAGAGCGCGGTGCCTGTGACGGTGACCTGGTTCTCTGCCTGCAGGTTGTCCAGCCGGATCCGGGACCCGTCCACCACGTCGGCCACGGGCAGGCCCTTGCCGTTCAGGAACACGCTGTGCACGTCGCCGGCAATGAAGTCCAGGAAGGTGGATGTACCCGGTCCTGTCCTGGCAGCGGAGAAGTTGATCACGCTGCGGCTGGTGTAGCCGGCCACGCCGGGATCCGCAGCCCGGCGCACGTCCAGGGACACATCGTAGCTGTGGGTGGTGATCAGGGCTGAACGGTGAGCAGCTTCACTTCGCTGCAGATTCTCATGTGACACTCCGCTATCTAATCACGCACCGCCGAGGACGTTTCACCGCCCGCAATTCACTACCGGCCCGCAGCCTTAGGCGGTCATCAGCAGGGCTGCTGCCAGGCCAAGCAGCGCGATCAGCAGCCACGCTGCCAGTGCAGCGGAGAGGGCCCGGGCGCCGGTGTGCAGGAGGGTACGGATCCGCACTGCGGACCCCAGCCCGAACAGTGCCGCTCCGAGAAAAATGTCCTGGAACCCGGCGCCCGTATCGAGCCATGCCGCCGAGAGCCAGCCCGTGGACCTTAGCATCACCATGGCCACAAACCCGAGGACGAACAGGGGCACCACTGGAGGCAGGGACTGCTCCCCGGAGCTGTTGGCACGGTGATGCAGTCCCGCCACTGCCACCACCGGTGCCAGCAAGAGGACGCGCGTGAGCTTGACGACGACGGCGAGTCCCAGCGCCGCGGTGCCGGCAGTTTGGGCGGTAGCCACCACCTGGCCGACGTCGTGCACGGAAGCACCGGTCCACGCGCCGAACGCCAGGGGACTCAGGTGCAGCGGCTGCATGAGCAACGGCAGCAGCCCGATCGCCAGCGTGCCGCACAGCGTCACCAGCGCAACGGGCAGGACTGTGTCAGCATGCTTGATGCGGCGCACGGCGGCGATGGCACCGATTGCGGACGCCCCGCAGATCGAAAAGCCGGTGGCCACCAGCAGCGCCGTGTCCCGGGGCAGCCGGAAAAGCCGCACCAGGAGATAGGTGCCGCCGAAGCTCAGCAGAACCACACCGCTGATGAGGAGCATGGCCAGCCAGCCCAGGCCCACAATGTCCTGGATGCTCACCTTGAGGCCCAGCAGCACAATGCCGGCGCGCATGAAGTGCTTTCCGGCGAAGTCGAGGCCGGGCCGCGCGCGTCCGGCGATCCACACCGCCGTGGTGGGAAGGTTTGCGGCGAGCAGGCCAAGGGCAACCGCTACGGTCATCGCGGGCAGTGCAGGCACCAGCGCATGCACGGCAAAGGCAACAGCAAGGGCGGGAGCGGCCGTGACCAGGCCCGGCAGCAGCCTGCTTCTGCTCATCTCTGGCACTGATCCACCTTGGGCACTCACCTACTTTGCCGGATGGGTCCGGGATTCGACGAACCGGCGGTGCCGCTTCAACACGCCACAATGGATGACGGTAATGAATTCGAAACAAAAAGATGGTTGGCTTTAGGGCATGTCAGACCTTTTCCAGGATTACTCGGTAGCCGCCGTGCGCACCGGCGCGTACGACGAGATGTTCACCCCCGGCCAGGAGGCCCGCAGTTCCTATGCGGAGGTGGCTGACGCCCTCGGCAAGCTCTCCCTTGCGGACGTCAGCGCACGGGCGGACTCGATGGCGCGGACGTTCCTGGACCGTGGCGTGACCTTCGATTTCGCGGGGGAGGAGCGCCCGTTCCCGCTGGACATCGTTCCCCGCGTTATCCCTGCCGATGAGTGGACCGTACTGGAGAAAGGCGTTGCGCAGCGAGTCCGGGCACTCGAGGCCTTCCTGAACGATGTCTACGACAAGATGGCAGTGGTTGCCGACGGCGTCATTCCACGCCAGCTGGTCACCACCAGTGCCCACTTTCACCGCCAGGTGCACGGCTTCGAACCCGCCGGCGGGGTCCGGGTCCACATTTCGGGCATCGATGTTGTCCGTGACGCCGCCGGCACCTTCCGGGTGCTTGAGGACAACGTCCGCGTACCCTCCGGCGTCAGCTACGTCCTGGAGAACCGCCGGGCCATGGCCAAGGGCCTGCCCGAGGCGTTCGGCCAGCAACTCATCAGGCCGGTAGAGGAATACCCCCGCCGGCTGCTGTCCGCCCTTCGCAAAACGGCGCCAGCCGGCGTCGATGATCCCACCGTGGTGGTGCTGACCCCTGGCGTCTTCAACAGCGCCTACTTCGAACACACCCTGCTGGCCGGCCTGATGGGCGTGGAGCTCGTAGAAGGACGCGACCTCATCTGCCGCGGCAACCGCGTCTACATGCGCACCACAGCCGGCGAACAGCGCGTGGACGTGATCTACAAACGGATCGACGACGAATTCCTGGACCCCCTGCAGTTCCGCTCCGATTCCATGCTCGGCTGCCCGGGCCTGGTCAACGCCGCGAGGGCCGGCGGCGTGACCATCGCCAACGCCGTGGGCAACGGCGTCGCCGACGACAAACTTGTCTACAGCTACGTCCCGGACCTGATCCGGTACTACCTCAACGAGGAACCCGTCATTGCGAACGTTGACACCTTCCGGCTGGAAGAGAAGGAAGCCCGGGAGTACGTCCTGGACAACCTCGCCGAACTGGTGGTGAAGCCGGTGGACGGCTCCGGCGGCAAGGGCCTGGTCATCGGCCCGGACGCCTCCAAGGACGAACTGGAGGCATTGCGCCAGCGCGTTGTC
Source organism: Pseudarthrobacter sp. DSP2-3-2b1 (assembly GCF_049895945.1). Taxonomy (NCBI): domain Bacteria; kingdom Bacillati; phylum Actinomycetota; class Actinomycetes; order Micrococcales; family Micrococcaceae; genus Pseudarthrobacter; species Pseudarthrobacter sp. DSP2-3-2b1. The sequence goes on from NZ_JAFCTI010000004.1 coordinate 117,571, forward strand.
GCGGACCCGCGCGGCTGGATCGCCCAGCCGGTGCTGCAGCTTTCCACCGTGCCTACCCTGGGCGGGGACAAATTTGGCCCGCGGCACGTGGACCTGCGCCCTTTCGCAGTGAACGACGGCGACGACGTCTGGGTCCTGCCCGGCGGCCTGACCCGGGTGGCGCTGAAGGAAGGGTCCCTGATCGTCAACTCCAGCCAGGGCGGCGGCTCCAAAGACACCTGGGTCCTGGCGGATTCGCCGCAGGTGCCGGTGGAGACGCTGCCGCGGTCCACCATCTCCATCCGTGAGCGGGTCTCCGTCTGGCCCGTGGAGAGCAACTGGCGCGACCGCCAGTCGGAGCAGCAGCAGTGAGGCCGGCGCGTGAACCGGCACCATCAGTAACGGGTTCATCCCCACAGATTTCGGACCCGCAGGAGGTAACCGCGAATGCTTAGCCGTATTGCTGAGTCCCTATTTTGGATCGGCCGTTATGTGGAGCGTGCCGACGGCACTGCACGCATCCTGGACGTGCACCTGGAACGCCTCAACCACCTGCCCATGGAAGAACGCCGCAGGGTGGCGCAGGAACTCCTCGCCGTTATGGGCGCCCGGCCGGAGAGCGAGGACTTCGGCCTGCCCGAACTCCTTCACGCCCTGGCGTACGACAAAACCAGCGCCACCTCCATTGCCGGGTCCCTCGGCGCCGCCCGCGAGAATGCCCGCCGTGCCCGCGAGACGGTCTCCTCAGGCCTGTGGGAAAGCCTCAACACCACCTACTACGGGCTGAGCCAGCACCGCAAGGACGTTGTGGGCACATACCGCTTCTGCAACTGGACCCTGGAGCGGACGGCCATGGTGAGCGGCCTGGCCGACACCACCGTGAGCCACGACGAAAGCTGGCTGTTCCTGGTCCTCGGCCGTTCCCTGGAACGCGCGGACATGACCGCACGTATGCTTTCCACCCGCGATGTCCTGTCAGCAGGGATGTCCTGGGTCAACATGCTGCGGTGCGCAGGGGCCTACGAGTCCTTCCTGCGGACCCGGCGGGCCGCCTTCGGAGACCAGCACGCCGCCGAGTTCCTCCTCCTTGACCGGTTGTTCCCCCGTTCCATCGTCTACGCCCTGCGTGACGCTGATGAGTGCCTCGCCAAGCTGGACCCGTCCGCCCAGCGCGTTGGTTTTATCAACGACGCCCGCCGGATCGTGGGCCAGGCCCGAACCTTCCTCGAGTTCCACCGGACCGACGATCTGATGTCCGAACTGCCTGAGCACATGGAACGCGTGCAGAAGGCCGTCGCCCAGGCCTCGGACGCCATTTCCCGAAAATACTTCAATCAGGCCGACGAACTTGCCTGGGTGGGAGAAGTTTCATGACCCGGCTGAGCATCGTCCATACGACGGCCTACAAGTACAACAAGCGCGTCACGCTCTCTTACAACGAAGCCCGGATGACGCCGTTGACCGATCCCCAGCAGGTGGTCCTGGAGTCAGTCCTCAAGGTCTCGCCATCGCAGGCGGCCGTCAGCAACTACCGGGACTACTGGGGCACCAGGGTCACCGCGTTCGATATGCAGATGCCGCACGATCACCTGGAGGTCATCTCCAACATCACCGTCGAGGTGTACCGGGCGGAAAAGATCCCCGCCGGCTCCGACATCGCCGGCTGGGATGTCCTGGCGTCGGCCGAGACCCTGAACACCCACAGCGACTGGCTCCCGCAGTCCCAGCTCAGCCATCCGGGGGACGAAGTCCTGGGCATCATCCCCGGGGTGGTAGAGGGTAAAAACCCGTACGAGGCCGCCATGGCCATCTTTGAGTGGATGCGTGGCGAGATGACCTACATGACCGGCTCCACAGCGGTCACCACCAACGCTGAGGAAGCCTGGGGCCAGCGGCAGGGCGTCTGCCAGGACCTTGCGCATCTGGCCGTCGGCGCCCTCCGGAGCTGCGGCATCCCGGCCCGCTATGTTTCCGGTTACCTGCACCCGCGGTCGACGGCGGGAATCGGCGAGACAGTGGCCGGCCAGTCCCACGCGTGGCTGGAGTGGTGGGACGGAGCCTGGCGCAGCTGGGATCCCACCAACCACAAGCCCGCCGGCGATTACCACGTCACCGTGGCCAAGGGCCGGGACTACCGTGACGTGCCGCCGCTGAAAGGAATCCTCTCCGGTGGCGGCGGTTCAGCGCTGAGCGTCAGCGTGGAGATCACCCGCCTCGCCTGAGCCCTGCTGCGCCGCCCCGCTGCGCCGCCCCGCTGCGCCGCCCCGCTGGGGCGGCACGTACAGGAGGGGCTACTCCGGGGAAGCCTTCGCGGCTCCGCTGAGCTGCGTCCACCACGTCACGGGAGCGGTGACCTTGAACCGCCTGCCCGTCAGGGTGTCGGGGCTGATCCGCACAAAGACGTCCTTTTTCCCGGCCTGCCACGGGAACAGGAAGAGGGCTGCGGTGTCCAGGATCCGCTCCGTTCCCTTGACGACGGCGGCGGGTCCCTTCAGCACCACGCTCCAGGCAAGGCCGGTGACGGCGTCAACGCCATCAGCCTCCACAGCCACCGGCGAACCGCCGGTGGCGCTGGCCAGTTTTGTTCCCTCGGCTGTGCGGAAAACAAGCGTGCCGCCGTCGACCGTGTAGTTGATGGGGAAGATGTCCGGATGGCCGTCAACCACTACTGCAAGCCTGCCTACGGACACCGTCCGGAGCAGCTCCCAGCACTCGTGGTGTTCCAGCTTGTGCACTTCGGAAATTGATTCGTTCATGCCGCTGAGCCTACGCGCCGGCGGCCGGGCACAACAGTTACCAGGGGCTGGGTTTGTAATCCTTGAGGAAGACGCCGTACTGGTCCTCGCCCTCTTCGCCCATCACGATCGGATCGTAGACGCGGGCGGCGCCGTCCACCAGGTCCAAGGGTGCGTGGAAGCCTTCCTCCATGAGCCGGACCTTGGTGAAGTGCGGACGTTCATCGGTAATCCAGCCGGTGTCCACGGCGGTCATCAGGATGCCGTCGGTGTCCAGCATTTCCTGCGCGCTGGTCCGGGTCATCATGTTCAGCGCAGCCTTTGCCATGTTGGTGTGAGGGTGCCCCGGGCCCTTGTACGCGCGGGAGAACTGGCCTTCCATGGCGGAGACGTTCACGATGTACTTCCGGTGCGCCGTGGAACGCTTCATTGCATCCCGCAGCCTGCTCACCAGCAGGAAGGGAGCCGTGACGTTGCAAAGCTGGACCTCCAGCATTTCCAGCGGGTCAACCTCGTCCACCACCTGGGTCCAGCTGTTGATGCCAGCGAGGTCCGGGACCAACCCGCCGGCATCGATGGCCGTGCCCGAGGCAATACGCTCCAGCGAAGCTGATCCGGTGGACAACGCCAGGGACGTGATGGCGTCGCCGGCAAGCACGGGGTGCTCAGTGACACTGCTGGCCAGGGCAAGCGGGTGTTTGTCGTGGGCGTGGCCGAACGTCACCAGCTCCGGGCCGCCATTGGCTGGTTCCAGAGCAGCCGGCAACGGTTCGTCCTCGGCGTCCACCAATGGCTTGTAGGCATTGCCGGAGCGGCGGACGGTCTGCGCAGCATTGTTGATGATGATGTCCAGGGGACCGGCGGCGTTCAGGGAATCCGTCAGTGCCATGACCTGCGAAGGGTCGCGGAGGTCAATGCCCACAATACGGAGCCGGTGCAACCATTCACCGCTGTCCTCCATGGCCGCGAACCGCCGCGCGGCATCCTTGGGGAACCTGGTGGTAATGGTGGTGTGGGCGCCGTCCCGGAGCAGGCGCAGGGCGATGTACATGCCGATCTTGGCCCGCCCGCCGGTCAGCAGGGCACGCCTGCCGGACAGGTCCGTGCGGGCATCGCGTTTGCTGTGGCTGAAGGCCGCACATTCCGGGCAGAGCTGGTGGTAGAAGGCGTCCACCTGGGTGTAGTGCTTCTTGCAGATGTAGCACGGACGCGAGCGGATCAGGTGCCCGGCCACCTTGCCCGTTGCTGACGTCTCCAGCTTGTTGCCGCGCGTCTCATCATCGATACGGTCCGGGGCGGCCGTGGCCGTCTGGGCGATGACTGCACGGTCCGCTTCGGAGATGAGGTCCCTTTTGGTCACCCTGCGGTGCCGCTTCACGGCTTTGAACATTTTTCCGGTGGCACGGCGGACCGAGACGTAGTCAGGGTCTTCCTCGTCATAGACGTGGATGGAGTTCAAAACCTTGAGGCAGGCCTGAATTTCCTCAGGCGTCAGATCGGGGGAGCTCATTGTACCGATTTTACAGCCTGGGGGAGGCGCGTTTTACAGCCTGGGGCAGGCGCGGCCGGACCGGACCGGACGCGCCCCCGGCCCTGGGCTGTGTGTGGCTAGGAGTGGCCCGCGCCGCGGCCGGCCCGGGCGGCGGCTTCGGCGTGCACGCCGGCAACCTTGTCAACCGACTCGCGGAGGTCCGGGTAGTTTTCAGTGGCTGCCTTTACTGCATCAGGGACCAGGTGCAGGTTCCGGGCCGACAGTGCACGTTCCTGCTCACCCGGTTCTGGGACCTGCTGGCCCTTGGCGAGCACGGTGATGCCGGACTCTGTCACCTTGAACCCGCGGGCACGGTCCAGCTCGTGATCGAGCCCGATGGCGGCTCCGGCGGGGACCTTGACGTTCTTGTCGATGATGGCCCGGTTGATCACCGCGCCTTCGCCGATGATGACCTTGTCCATCAGGACGGAATCAACAATCCGGCTGCTCATCCCCACGAAGACGTCATTGGACAGGACGGAGCCCTCCACAATGCCGCCGGAGATGACCACACCGCTGGAGACAATCGAGTCCAGCGCTGTTCCCACGGTGTTGTTCCCGCCGCGGACGAATTTGGCCGGCGGCGAGATGCTTTGGCGGGTGTAGATGGGCCACTCGGAGTTGTAGAGGTTGAAGACTGGCAGCGGGGAGATGAGGTCCATATGTGCGTCGTAGAACGAATCGATGGTGCCGACATCGCGCCAGTAGGTCCGGTCCCGCTCCGTGGAGCCGGGAATCTCGTTGAGGGTGAAGTCGTAGACTCCGGCCTCTCCCTGGTCCACGAAGTAAGGAATTATGTCCCCGCCCATGTCGTGCTTGGTATCGAGCCGCTCGGCGTCGACGTGGAGGGCAGCCACCAGGGCGTCGGCGTCGAAGACGTAGTTGCCCATGGAGGCGAGGAACTGGGTGGGATCCGCAGCGAGGCCGGGCGTGGTGGCCGGCTTCTCCACGAATGCGCCGATCTTCTGGGGATCGTTCTGGTCCACTTCGATCACGCCGAACTGGTTGGCCATGTTCAGCGGCTGGCGTACGGCCGCCACAGTGGCTTTGGCGCCGCTGAGGACGTGCTGCTCCACCATCTGGGCAAAGTCCATCCGGTACACGTGGTCCGCGCCCACCACGACGACGATGTCGGGGTTGGCGTCATGGATCAGGTTCAGTGACTGGTAGATGGCGTTGGCGCTGCCCAGGAACCAGCTCTTGCCGACGCGCTGCTGGGCCGGAACGGAGGCCACATAGTTGCCGAGCTGGGTGGACATCCGCCAGGTCTCGGAGATGTGCCGGTCAAGGCTGTGGGACTTGTACTGCGTCAGCACCACGATCTGCAGATAGCGGGAATTCACAAGATTGGAGAGGGCGAAGTCGATCAGGCGGTAGCTGCCCGCAAAGGGTACGGCTGGTTTGGCACGGTCTGCCGTCAGTGGCATCAGCCGGTTTCCCTCGCCGCCTGCGAGGACAATGGCCAGGACTTTTTTGTTCAACGGCATGGTGGTCGCTCCTGTACGCCTTCGTAACTCCCCAAACAGTCCGGCATGCCCGGACTCCTTCACACTAGAACAGTTAAGCCCGAAGGACTACCTTGGGTAGCGTGCGAATAGACATTGTGACTAAAGAGTTCCCGCCGGAGATCTATGGTGGCGCCGGAGTACACGTAGCCGAATTGAGCAGGGTGCTTAGTAAGCATGTTGACCTGCAGGTTCGTGCCTTCGGGGCTCCCCGCGACGCCGACTACCACGGCGCCGGGGTGACCTCCTACTCCGTGCCCGAAGACCTCGGTCCGGCAAATGCTGCCATCCAGACGCTCGGGGTGGACCTCCGGATCGTGCCTGACGTGGCAGGTGCGGACCTGGTCCATTCGCATACCTGGTACGCCAACATGGCAGGCCATCTGGCCTCACTGCTGCACGGCATCCCGCATGTCCTGAGCGCCCACAGCCTGGAGCCGCTGCGTCCGTGGAAAGCAGAGCAGCTCGGTGGCGGCTACGCCGTCTCCTCCTGGGTCGAGAAAACCGCCTATGAGGCCGCGGCAGCCATCATCGCGGTCTCCGAGGGCATGCGCCAGGACATCCTGCGCAGCTACCCCGAGGTTGACCCGGCCAAGGTCCGTGTGGTGCATAACGGCATTGACGTAGAGATGTGGCACCGCGACGAAAACGACGACGCCATTAAGGCGCTGGGCATTGACCCCGCCAAGCCCAGCGTGGTGTTCGTTGGCCGCAACACACGCCAGAAGGGCGTCCCCTACCTCCTGCGCGCCGCGGCAAAGCTGCCGGCGGATGTGCAGCTGGTCCTCTGCCTCGGTGCGGCCGACACTCCGGAACTGGCGGCGGAAACCGCGCGTCTGATCGAGGAGCTCCAGACCCAGCGGACCGGCGTCGTCCTCATTGAACGGATGCTGCCCCGTAACGAACTCATCCAGGTCCTCAGCCACGCCACGGCCTTTGCCTGCCCCTCCATTTACGAGCCGCTGGGCATCGTGAACCTGGAGGCCATGGCCTGTGGCGCTGCCGTGGTGGCGAGTGCCACCGGCGGCATCCCGGAGGTGGTTGAGCACGGCAAGACCGGGCTTTTGGTGGACATCGAGCAGGTCACCGATGGCACAGGCACACCCCTGGATCCGGAGAAGTTCGTGACGGAATTTGCCGCCGCGCTGACGGAGGTGGTCTCGGATCCCGAACGGGCCCGTGAAATGGGCCAGGCCGGAAGGCGCCGCGCGGAGGAGCATTTCTCCTGGGAGTCCATCACCGAGACCACCCTTGAGGTGTACCGTTCAGTTTTGTCCTGACGCCCGGCACTGAACTGCGGTGCCAATGACATTGAACGGCCGACGGCGCCGCTCCCTGCAGAAGGGGAGCGGCGCCGTCGTCATCTGTCAGTGAAAAACGGGGCCGCTAACGGGCCAAGCGCGTCACTGTACCCGGGCCGGCCGTGAGTTCGAGGCTGCCTTTGCGGCGGCCCCTGCCGTGGCGCGGGCGATCAGGACCTTCTCTTCGACCGGCGCGTTGCCGCTGGCGCGTTGTGCCCTGAAGTAGGCGCGTGCCTCGTCCTGCCGCGCTTTCTCGGCTCCGGTGGCTATCTCCGCGCGGACATGATCCTCGCCGTACCCGAAGGCTTCCACCAGGTCCAGGGCGTGCGGCCGGATCTTGGCCAGCAGCCGGTTGATGTAATCACCCACAGTCCGTGCCCGCTGCATGGAGAGCCTGCCGTTCATCAGGTACCACGCGAGGTTCTTTTCGATCAGGGAGAGGCCGAAGAGATCGCGGAGCCAGGTCAGGACTTTTTTGGTACCGGGATCGGTGATGCCGGCCAGGGCTTCGGTGAAGGCTTCCCACTGCAGGAGCTCGGCGTGGGCCTGGGCCGCGTCGATCAGCTCATTCTGGTGCTGGTTGAAGAGGGCTGCACCCTGTTCCACCGGCAGCCTGTTGGCGCCCTTCAGAGCCGATCCGACGTCGGCCACCATGGTCTGCACCCGGTCGGTGAGCAGCGCGCGCTGGCCGGCCTCGTCCCGCAGCGCAATGGCCGCCTTCTGCGCCAGTCCGGTGTCGGCGACGAACTGTGCAACCTGGCGCAGGCCGGTGCGGTGGATGGCGGCGCCGGTGGCCTGCCCCACAACGTAGCGGGCCATGACGCCGAAATCGACCTTTCTGAATTCCTTGGCGTAATCGGCCAGGAGGCGCTTGGCCACCAACTGGAGGAGCACGGTGTTGTCGCCTTCAAAGGTGACGTATACGTCGAGGTCGGCGCGGAGCGATGCGAAGCGGTTTTCGATCAGGAACCCGGCGCCGCCGCACGCTTCGCGGCATTCCTGGAGGGTGTCGAGGGCGTGCCAGGTGCTGAGCGGCTTGAGGGCCGCGGCGAGGGTCTCAAGGTCCTGCCGGTCCGCGTCCGTGTCGTGGGCGCCGGAGAACACTTCGTCGTACTTCTGGAGCAGCTGCTCGTGCGCGAAGCTTGCAGCGTAGGTGGTGGCGAGGCGGGTGAGCAGGCGGCGCTGGTGGCGCTGGTAGTCCAGGAGCACTTCCTCGTCGGTGTGGGACGAGGCGTTGAACTGACGGCGCTCGGTGGCGTAGCGGATGGCAGCCGTCAAGGCGATCTTCGATGCTGCCACTGCTGCGCCGTCCAGCGACACGCGGCCCTGGACGAGCGTTCCCAACATGGTGAAGAACCGCCGGCCGGGGCTTGCGATGGGGGACGTGTACGAACCGTCCTCGCTCACGTCGCCGTAGCGGTTGAGCAGGTTTGTCCGGGGGATGCGTATCTTGTCGAAGTGCAGCCGGCCGTTGTCGATGCCGTTGAGGCCGCCCTTGACGCCGTCGTCTTCACCGCCGATTCCCGGGAGGAACTGCTTGGTCTCCGGGTCCCGCAGCTCAACGTAAAAGGCGTGGACGCCGTGGTTGACGTCCTTGGTCACCAGCTGGGCAAAGACAACTGCGCCCAGCCCGTCGATGGCGGCGTTTCCGATGTAGTCCTTCCAGGCAGCGCGGAACGGCGTGTTGATCACGAATTCCTGGGTCCCGGCATCGAATGTTGCCGTGGTGGCGATGCTGGCGACGTCCGAGCCGTGGCCGGTCTCGGTCATGGCAAAGCAGCCCGGGATCTCCAGGCTCATGATGCCGGGCAGCCACTTGGCATGGTGTTCTGCCGTCCCGAGGTGCATCACGGCTGAGCCGAAGAGGCCCCATTGGACGCCGGCCTTGATCTGCAGGGACGGATCAGCGGTGACCAGTTCCTCGAACCCGGCCACATTGCCGCCGTGGTCATCCGCGCCACCCAGTTCCGCTGGGAAGGCCCGGTGCACGCCATTGTTATCGACGAGGAATTTCAGCTGGCCGAACGCGCGGGTGCGGTGGTCCGTATGGGTAAGGCCTTCGATTTTGTGCAGTTCCGGCTGGCTGGCCAGCGCACGTGCCTGCCGCCGGGATGCGGCCCACTTGCCGAGCAGCTGTTCGCCAAGGGCCGCAACATCGACGGCGGGCAGGACGGCCGGCTGCTGGCGGGCGGCGGAAATGCCCGCGGCGGGTCCCTTGCCGGCGGGACGGTCAACTACTTCGGTCATGTCATTGTCCTTCGTTGGTTCTGACGGATGGTTCGATGAGTTCAGGGGCGATACCGACGCACAGCCAGGCTGTAATCTGGCGGGCCATGGCTTCCTGGTCAGGTTTCGAGGTGGAAGCGGGAGTGCTGAGCCACTGTTCCCCGGCATTCCGGACCAGGCCGATCGCTGCCGTGGGCCAATACCCGATCACAGCTTCCTTGCCGCCGCCCAGATGTGTCCGCATCGGTACGGCGATCATCTCGGCAATGGATTCGAAGAAGTGCCCAAGTGCTCCGGAAATTGCGGCCGTGGCCGGGGAACTGCCCGCTTCAACCGGGGCAGAACGTGTGACGAAGCTGTACACATTGGGGCTGGTCTCCGCCATCTGGAGGTAGGCGGAAATCATGGCCAACAAACCTTCGCGCGGGGTCTGGGCGCTCTGGGCAGCTTCCCCGATCTTGCGCTGCATCTGGCTGAGGACAACTTCACCCACGGCCTGTTGCAGGCCGGCTTTGTCGCCGAAATACCGGTAGAAGACGGACTTCGAGGTGCCGGCGGCGGCGGCGATCTCCTCCATGGAGGCATCGCTGCCCAAAGCGTGGACAGCCCGCCGCGCAGATTTGATGAGCTCCCGGCGGCGTTCTTCCCGGTGCGTCTGCCAGCGTGACGAGCGGCCATCGGCACTCGCGCCGGAAGCCGGCGTCGGAAGGTCTGCGGGGAGGTTGTTCACGATACTCAGCGTATCAGGTACGCTGGGTATCGGTAACCGCCGCAGATCAGAGGAGACACCCATGTCCGTCAATGGACAGTCCGCACCCGGACCCCAGGAATTCAGCAGCGCTGCAGTACACGGCGGCGGCAGGCCAGTCCGCCGGGCAGTGGTGGTGGGCGGCAACAGGATCCCGTTCGCCCGGACCGGAGGCGCTTTTACGAAGTCTTCGAACCAGGACATGCTCACGGCTGCCCTGGACGGCCTGATTGCCAGGTTTGGGCTGCAGGACGAGCGCATTGGTGAGGTGGCGGCCGGGGCGGTGCTCAAGCACTCGAGGGATTTCAACCTCACCCGTGAAGCTGTCCTGGGTTCGGCGCTGTCTGCGGAGACCCCCGCCTACGACGTGCAGCAGGCATGCGCCACGGGCCTTGAGACCGTCCTCAGCCTGGCTAACAAGATCAAACTGGGCCAGATCGATTCTGCGATCGCCGGCGGCGTGGACTCTGCGTCCGATGCGCCGATCGCGGTCAGCGAAGGGCTGCGCGAAGTTCTGCTGGATCTCAACCGGGCCAAGACCCTTCCGCAGCGGCTGAAGGTGCTGAGCCGGCTCCGGCCCAAGGACATTGCGCCGGACGCGCCCAACACCGGGGAGCCGCGCACGGGCCTGTCCATGGGGGAGCACCAGGCGCTGACCACCGCCCAGTGGAATATCCCGCGTGAGGCCCAGGACGAGCTTGCCTTCAACAGCCACCGCAACCTTGCCGCAGCCTACGACGCCGGCTTCTTCGATGACCTGCTCACGCCCTACCGCGGGCTGTCCCGGGACTCCAACCTCAGGGCGGACACCACCCTGGAAAAACTGGCCACCCTCAAGCCTGTCTTTGGCAAGAGCCTGGGCGCCGAAGCCACCATGACGGCAGGTAACTCAACCCCGCTGACAGACGGAGCATCCACCGTTCTGCTGGCCTCGGAGGAATGGGCCGACTCCCACGACCTGCCCAAGCTCGCAGCCGTGGTGGACGGTGAAGCTGCAGCTGTGGACTTCGTCCACGGCAAGGACGGCCTCCTGATGGCTCCCGCGTTCGCCGTGCCGCGGTTGCTGGCCCGCAACGGGCTGACCCTGGCCGACTTCGACTTCTTCGAGATCCACGAAGCCTTCGCCGGGACAGTTCTGAGCACCCTGGCAGCCTGGGAGGACGAGGAATTTGGCCGCACCCGGCTGGGGCTGGACGGCGCCTTCGGCAGCATTGACCGCGCCAAACTGAACGTCAACGGATCCTCCCTCGCCGCGGGGCACCCGTTCGCAGCCACCGGCGGACGGATTGTCGCCTCGCTCGCCAAAATGCTCGAAGCCAAGGGCACGGTTGACGGACGGCCGGCACGCGGCCTCATTTCAATCTGCGCGGCCGGCGGCCAGGGCGTCGTCGCAATTCTCGAAGCACTGTAGGGGGACCGCATGACGGACAAATACACACAATTGGTGAACCAGGGGCTCGGGCGTAACGTCGCGAAGAAGCTTGGCCTGCCCCAACCGGCAATCCTGCGCCGGTACCAGCCGGGACAGCCGCTGATCACGGGGCCGGTTCTGGTCCAGGGAACCACTACCGGCGCGGATGCCCTCGCAGCAACACTGCTCGCCTGGGACCTCGACGTCCGGAGGCACGCCGTTCCCCGCGAACGGCTGGGCGCCATCATCCTGGTCCTGGACGACGTCGCCCGGCCAGACGAACTCGAGCGGCCCATCCTGTCGGTTGCCTCGTCGCTGCGCGACCTCGCCCCGAGCGGTCGTTTCCTGACGGTTTCCCGGCCCGTTACTGACGGTTTGACGCCTGCCCAGGCAGCCACGCGGCAAGGTGTGGACGGTTTCCTGCGGTCGCTGGCCATGGAGCTCAGGGCAGGTGCCACCGGTAACGGGATCCTGCTCGGCGATGCCGTTGATACCACCAGCCCCAGCACCCTGGCGGCCGTTCGGTTCCTGCTCTCGGGCCGTTCCGCCTACGTGGACGGACAGTTCCTGACCGTCACTTCTCCGGACGGGCAGCTGCCGGCAGACTTTGATAAGCCCCTTGCCGGCAAGGTGGCAGTTGTCACCGGCGCCGCCCGCGGCATCGGTGCAGCCATTGCCCGCACGCTCCACCGGGACGGGGCCACCCTGGTGCTGGTGGACATCCCCGCCGCCGGGGACCACCTCGCCAGTGTTGCCAACGAACTCCACGGCACCGCCCTGCAACTGGACATCAGCCGCGAAGACGCCGGTCAGCGGATCATTGACCACGCAGTCCAGCGCCACGGCCGATTGGACATCGTCATCCACAACGCCGGCATCACCAGGGACAAGCTGCTGGCGAACATGGATCACTCCCGCTGGAGCTCTGTCATCAACGTCAACCTCGCCGCGCAGCTCAGGATCAACGAGGCACTCCTCGCCTCGGAACATTTCCGCACTTCGCCGAGGATTGTGTCAGTGGCCTCTACCAGCGGAATTGCCGGCAACCGCGGGCAGACCAACTACGCAGCATCCAAGGCGGGAGTCATGGGCATGGTCCGGGCAGCCGCGCCATTGCTGTCCGAGCGCGGGGGAACCATCAACGCCGTGGCTCCGGGCTTCATCGAAACGGACATGACCGCCCGGGTCCCGTTGGTGCTCAGGGAAGCCGGCCGCCGGCTGAACTCGCTCCGCCAGGGCGGCCAGCCCACAGACGTGGCCGAAGCCATCGCCTTCCTTGCCAGCGATGCCGCAGGCGGCATCAACGGTGGCGTGCTGCGCGTCTGCGGGCAGTACATGGTGGGGGCATGAGCCTGGTCCGGCCTATGATCCTTGGGGAAATGCCGTCCCTTTCCAAGCTTTACGTCAACGCCGCCGCGCAGGCCGCCCGCAGGCGGGTGCTGGGGACACACACGGGTTCACGCCTTCCGGAGACGGGCCACGAGGTGAGGGGGGTAACGGCCAACGTCGGCAACCTCACCGCGTACCAGCACCTCATCGGACTGACGGCACGGGACACCCTGCCGGCCGGCTACCTTCATGCGCTGACTTTCCCGCTGGCCATCAGTCTGATGAACCGTGACGATTTTCCGTTGCCCATGCTCGGGATGATCCACCTCAGCAACCATGTGGAGCAACGCTCGCCAATCCTGTTCACGCAGCCGTTGGACATCCTGGCGTGGGCGGAAAACCTCAGGGGCCACCGGGCGGGAACGCAGCTGGATATCGTGGCCGAGATCCGGGCGTCGGGTTCGCCGGACATCAGCTGGGCGGGGCGTTCAACGTACCTGGCCAAGGGAGTCTTCCTGCCGGGGATTGACAAGCCAACCCCGCCAAATGGCGCCAACGAATTCGCCCCGGCGGACCCGACGGCGATCTGGCATCTGGGGGTCGATACAGGACGGGCGTATGCCGCAGTGTCCGGGGACTTCAACCCGATTCACCTGAGCGTGCTGTCGGCCAAGGCCCTGGGAATGCGGCGTTCCATCGCCCACGGCATGTACCTCGCCTCGCGCGCCCTCGCAGATGTCGGGCCCGCCAAGGGCGACGCCTTCCGCTGGGACGTCACCTTCGAGGCGCCGGTGTTCCTCCCCGCGCGCGTTGCCTTGGATATCAGGACGGGGCAGGGGCTTGGGGGAGCGTGGCAGTGTTCTGACTACGTCGCCTGGAACCCCCGTTCGGGCCGGAAGCACTTCAGCGGTTCCGTGGCGCCGCTCTAGGACAGACTCCTGCGCGGCCGGGCTACTCAGGTTCCGGCCGCGCCGCCCGCAGAATCCGGTGCAGGCTCAGGACGATTGACTCGGAAGCCGGCACGGTGCCTTCAACCGGCTTCCGGTCCGCCGCCGCCGCGACGCAGTGTTCGACAGCGGATTCCGCTGCAGCGAACAACTGCCGCTGCTTGTGGACATCCTCGTGCTGGAAAGAACCCAGCAGCTCGCCGGTGGCGATCATGGCATCCGCGAGCGGAGCACTGTCCTCGAAGGGAACCTCGTAGGGCACGTCATCCTTCCAGATGACGTCGGAGAGGACTTCAGTCATGTCCTGGATGTGGAACGTCACCCGCTCCAGCTCGCGGAGGTTGCGGTAGTCCAGATCCACGTCGCGGGGATGGAGCTTGCGCCGCGGGTTGGCGCGGCGGCTGGCGTCAGCTTCTTCAACGAGGTGGCGGACAGTCCGGGCCGCTCCTGCCAGCTCGTCCGAGCGCCTGGACCAGTCCTCGTGCTCGGGTGGCCAGTGCTCCTTCAGGGCCGCGCCCATGTCAGTGAGCTGCCTGCCCAACGCGGCGCGGAGTTCATCCAGGCTTTCCGCCGCTGCAGCGAAATGCAGAGGAGGGAAGATGAGGAAATTTACTGCAATGCCCACGGCCACTCCCACGCCCATCTGGACCAGGTAGCCCAGGGAGAAATCGTCAGGGTTGCTGCCGCCCACCAGCAAAACCAGGAGGGCCGCCGTCGGGATCCAGTCACTGCCTGAACCGAGCCGCGGAAGCCCGCCGAGCAGGACACCAATGCCCATGAAGACGGCCACACTGAGCGGTGAGGGATCGGTGATGTTGACCAGGAGGAAGGCCAGGCCAATGCCCATGGCGAGGCCGATCAAGGCCTGAGCACCCTGCTTCACCGATCCCGCTACGTTGTGGTACATCGCCACCAATGCGCCGAGCGGGGCGTAGTACGGGTAGTTTGCCGCGGCGCCCGGCATCAGCGGGGCGATGAAAAATGCCAGGCCTGCCGCGATCGCCGCCTTGGCTGCCAGCTGCAGCCGCTGCGCGGTAAATGCCGAGGACAGCCCGGCTACTGCATTCCTCAGTAGCCGGGTCCCCATCGGTTGCGCTTCAGGCTGGCTTTTAGAGTTTCGCACTGCCCAACATTAGGGCGCCTATTCACAGAGGACAAGCGTTCGATTACGGCAGGGTTGCCGCCGAGCATCGAACGGCTGAGGCCAGGCGGTGCGCCTTTCCCGGCGTGCGGCCATCTTCCGCCCGCCGCGGAACATAGCCGAAACCGAGGCCGTAGGCAGGATCGGCGAAACCAAGAGCAGCGCTGGCGCCCTCATGGCCAAAAGCGCGGTGGCTGCCGAAACTCCGCGAGGGGTGGGGCTTCATGAAGACGACGGCAAAGGCGTTGTCCAACCCGGAACTCCGGTCCAGGCCCCACACCTGCTCCTGCGTCATGGTGCCGACCGTTTCCGGAGTCAACAACGGCGCACCGCCGTCGACGCCGGTGGTGACCGCTGCGTAAAGCCGGGCCAGTCCCTCGGCGGTGCCAACGCCTCCGGCCGCACTCATACCGGCCGCGCGCACCACCTGAATGTTGGGGAGTTCCATGATGGAACTGACTGCGGCGTTGCTGTTGAGCCCGGCCAGGCTCAGCGGGTCCAGCCACGGCTGTCCGGGATCGATGTCATACAGGACATCCCGGTAGCGCGGCTCCAGTTCTTCGGGCAGGCCCAGGAAGAACTCGATTCCGTGGGCGTTGCGGATCCGGTGATCATAGATGCTCTGCAGGCTGGTGCCGCTGACCCGCCGGCACAGTTCCTCCATCAGGATGCCGATGGTGAGGGCGTGGTAGCCGAAGCAACTTCCCGGACGCCAGGAAGGCATGGCGGCAGCGATCTTTTCGGCGGCTTGCGCGGTGTGGAATTCGTCAAGGGCGAAACCGCCTTCCACGCCCATCAAGCCGGCCTGATGGGAGAGTGCTTCACGCACCAACAGCCTGTCCTTGCCGTGGACACCGAACTCTGGCCAGTAATGCGCCACGGTCCGGTCGAGATCCAGCAGCCCGTCCTGGACAAGCAGGGAGATCACCAGTGCGGCAACGCCTTTCGAGACCGAATAGACCCCGGTGATGGTCCCGGCCGTTATATGCGGTCCACCAACGAGGTCCACAACTTTCTCACCGTCGCGGTAGGCAGACATCTGAGCGCTGTATTCCGGATCGTCGGCAAGGAAGGCTTCGAACAAGTCCAGGACGCCCTCGTATCCGGGCGCTGCAAAGCCGTGAGATTTCTGCATGGTCATAGCCTAGCGGGTTAGAAACCGCTTTCCCGGCCAGCGACCGCCCCATAGCCTGCTGCGACTTCTTCACCGGGCCGCACCGGCCCCGGAGGAGTGCCTTCGCCGAACGGCCGGCCACCGAGTACTTCCCGGCCGTGAGGCTCCAGCCAGCCGGCAAGATCAGGTCCTTGCGGAACGATGCCGGTGGGATTGATGTCCTCATGAACGATGTAGTAATGCTGCTTGATCTGTACAAAGTCGATGGTGTCGCCAAAGCCGGGCGTCTGGAACAGGTCCCGAGCGTAGCCCCACAGAGCCGGCATTTCGGTGAGCTTCTGGCGGTTGCACTTGAAATGCCCGTGGTACACGGGGTCGAACCGGGCAAGTGTGGTGAACAGGCGGACATCCGCTTCAGTGATGGTTTCCCCCACCAGGAACCGTTGGCTGGTGAGGCGCTCCTCGAGCCAGTCCAAGGCCGTCCACAGGCGGTCATACGCCGCATCATAGGCGTCCTGGGAGCCAGCGAAGCCGCACCGGTATACACCGTTGTTGACCTCGGTGAAGACCCGCTTATTGACAGCATCGATCTCCTCCCTGAGGGCTTCCGGGTAAAGGTCCGGGGCGCCGGCGCGGTGGAACGCGGCCCATTCAGTGGAAAAGTCCAGGGTGATCTGGGGAAAGTTGTTCGTGACCACCCCGCCGCTGGGAATATCGACGATGGCCGGCACCGTAATGCCGCGGGGGTAGTCCGGGAACCGACGGAAGTAGGACTCCTGGATCCGCTCAACACCAAGGACAGGATCCACGCCTCCCGGATCGAGGTCGAAGGTCCAGGATCTTGCGTCATGGGTAGGGCCAGGCTGACCCAGCGAGATGGCGTCCTCCAACCCGAGCAGCCTGCGGACAATGACGGTCCGGTTCGCCCATGGGCAGGCCCGCGCGGCTATCAACCGGTAGCGGCCGGCTTCTGCGCGCCAGCCCGGCTCGCCATTATCCCCGGCCCGCCCATCACGGGTAATCCGGTCCTCGATGTAATTCGTATCCCGGGTGAATTCCGCTCCGCCGGTGACGTAGGCGCCCCTGGTGCTGTGGTCCGGGGTGCCGGTGGTCTGCTGGGTCGCTTGCGTTTCCTGGCTCATGGGACCAGCCTATGCGCCGGCGGCGAGGATTGTGGAGATCGGAACCCAGGCGACCAGCCAGCAACCTGCCACGACTGCGCTGAACAGGGCGATCCAGATAAAGGCCGGCACTGACGTGGCCCGGTAGAGCAGGTAGGCGTCGGAGCTGGCCAGTCTGTCGCGCCGGCGGAGGTGCACGTTTGTCAGTTTGATGAGGTCCCGGACAGCTGCAACGAGCAGTGCCAGTCCCAGGATGATCGCTATGTGGCCACTGAAGACCGCCGGCACCCACAGGACCAGTGCTGCGCTGCAGAGGACACAGGCGGCCGTGATCAGCAGTCCTGACAGGTTCCGGATGAAAATCACGGAGATCAGCAGTACCAGGGCTCCGACGACGAGGGCGGCAGGTCCCCAGCCACTGAACCCGCACCACACAAATGCCGCCCCGACCAAGGCAGGCACGGGGTAGCCCCAGAACCCGGACCAGACGGCTGCGAGGGGCCGCCGGCTGTAGCTGGTGGTGGTGCCGGAGTGGTCGAGCCGGAGGTGGATACCTCCCAGCCGCTGTCCGCTCAGTACCGCGGCGAACGCATGGCCGAGTTCGTGGGTGGCCGTCGCGAGCAGCCCGAAGTACTTCCAGGTCTGCCGGGGGATGGACAGCGCGATCGCTACGGCCATCACCAGCGACAGCTCCGTCAACGTCACGGCGGGAGGAGCCGTGCGGCTGAAGGCTTCGATCAGGCGTTGCCACAATTGTTCGGGGAGGGGGATCATGGCGGTCAGGAGGGGGAGTGGTGATTGTCAGCCATAGACCTCTACGGTACTAGAGGACCCTGATGGACCACCCCGCCGTTGATGAACAGAGGAAAATCGTGACCACTTTGAAGGAACGGCTGCATGCCGACGTCGTCGTCCATATGAAGGAACGCAACAAAACAGCGCTGACAACTGTGCGCAACGTGCTGGGCGAGATAGAAACGCGCGAGAAATCCGGCAAAACGCCCGTCACACTGGATGACCTCCAGGTGACGGCACTCCTGCAAAAGGAGGCTGCAAAACGGCGCGACACGGCCCGCATCTATACCGAGGCCGGCGAGCCGGACCGTGCCGCAGCAGAAATTGCGGAGGCCGAGGTTATCGAGGCCTACCTGCCCCGGGCACTTTCAGAGGCGGAGGTGGAGGCGATCGTGGATGATGCGATCGCCGCACTCAGGGCCGAAGGCCGGGAGCTGACTGCCCGTCAGATGGGTGAGGTCATGAAGCCTGTGACGGCGAAGGTCGCCGGACGTTTCGACGGCAAGGCCGTGAGCCAGATTGTCCGCAGCCGCCTCGCCTAGAGGGTGTTTGGCTCCCGGCCGACAGCGGTAATGTCGCCGGGCGGTAAACACATAAGGCACGTCCACTTCGCAGTGGGCGTGCCTTACCGTATGGCCCGGGGCATGGATCGCCGGCGCCGCAAGTCCTTGGTGCCGGATCAGCCTTCGCAGTCCGTGCAGTAGGTGTGTCCGTTTTTCTGCTTCGCAATCTGTGAGCGGTGCCGGACCAGGAAGCAGGAGTAGCAGGTGAACTCGTCGTCAGCCTGGGGAATGACCTGGACCACCAGTTCCTCGGCTACGAATTCGCCTCCGGGAACACCGGCGCCGTCAAGTCCGTCGGCTTCATCGAGCTCGAGGACAACGCTGCGGGCGTCCGGCGCATTGGCTGACTGAAGCTGCTCCAGGGAGTTGTCTTGGGATTCCTTGACGTCGGAACGGAGCTCGTCGTAATCGGTTGCCACTTAGGTGTTTCTCTTTTCTTTGGTTCGTCTGTCGCGTATGAAACGTACAGCATCACACTGGTATTCCCCAATAGGTTCAGGGAATTAAACCCCACATCCGCCGGAAAGTGCACCGGATGTGACCAACGGCACTATGGGACCTGCTGGTGAGGGACAGCGGCGGGGAGGGAACCGGAGGCAATGACAACGAGTTCGTCGCCGCGTTGCGCCTCAGGCAAATGGGGGGACTTTGTGAAGCTCGGAAACAGCGGAAAATTTGCGTTGTCTTCCGTACTGGAGTGGCGTACTTTGGGGGCTCGGGGACACCTCATACACCCCCGGTTAAACACCTTGTTGCACCCCGTGAGACCCAGCATCCATTCGGAAGGCAGCATCGATCACGATGAACATCAAAGACAATTGGGACCGCCTCGACCCGGCCACACAGAAGTGGCTCATCGAGAACCCGGGATGTCAGATTCTTCCGCGGACAATCACGTCCATCATCTCCAGGGAGACCGGGACTGTCCCTGTCACCGGCCGGCATGGCGAGATGGCTCTGTCCCGGGAGGATCACGACTTCATCCGGACTAAGGCGTCCCGCATACATAGTACGTAGGGTCACAGGAAAGCCCCTGGAATCCATGGATTCCAGGGGCTTTCCTTTTGTGCGCGGAGGAGGACTTGAACCCTTCTCGGCGTGACTCTTTCTGCTTCCCGCAGACGAGGATCTGATGTCTATAGCGTGGACCGCCACCTGCTCAGGGTTCCCAGGACATGCCTCGAAATCAGCCAAGTGTCCCGGAACCTTCTGGTGGCTGCTCGGTCGGTCAGAGGCCCTGGCGGGCGAGTTCACCCGAAACCAGCCGGGCGAGCTGGCCTGCGCCGGCACGGTTGGGGTGGAGCGTATCGCCGGCCATAAAGAGGCCCAGCGTTGCCTCCGGGCCGATTTCGGTGAAGTAGGCCGATGCCAGGACGTTCAGGTCCACCAGAGGCACGGCCTCCTCCGCGGCAAGGGCAACAGTGGAGTTGCGGTACCAGCGGTTGACCGAACTGTGCACGCCATCTACGAAGTCCGTGGCGCGGCCCTGCGGAGTCACCAGCACAGGCGTGGCGCCGGTGGCTGCGACCTGAAGGACCATGTCCCGCATGATCTCCTTGAACTCAGCCTCCGTGGTTGCGTTTTTGGCCGCAGTGTCGTTGATGCCCATTTCCAGCAAGAACAGGTCGCCGGGCTTGATATACTGGAGGATGGCCTCGAGCTGGCCGTCATGGCTGAACCCGCGGGCGATCTGTCCACCGGTGGCCATGTTGCGGACATCGAACGCATCAGGGTCGATAAATTGCGGGAGCATCTGCCCCCAGCCTCCCTGGACGCTGGATTCGAGCGGGTAATAACTGGCCACCGTGGAATCACCACCCACCCAGATGGTGGGGTCCATCTCCGGATCGCGGGACACCTTCTCGATTTCCAGGGCGCTGAGGGTGAAGGCAGTGCCCGCCTTGCCTTCGGTCACCAGCAAATTCAACTGCCCGTCGGTCACTGGGATCTCGAAGGAATCCTCGGCGCCGTTGCCGGTGAGGTTCATGGCCTGGAAGACCCCTTCGGCGGCGATACTGGCCCGCGCGGTGTCGCCCAGCGTGACTGTCACCTTGTAGAGGCCCTCTTTCAAATCAACGTTGAAAGTGTTGGTGCTCTTTGTGCCGAACTGCAGGAAGCGGACCGCGTCGCTGCCTGCACCGCTGCCGGAGGAGCCTACGTTGGTCATGTTCTCCGGGGTGTTGAAGCCGTACCGGGTTTCCGGGCTGTAGGAGTCCGACGCACTTACGCCTATGAAGCCCTCCTCCAGCCGCCCGTTGCCGAAGTCGAACCGGTAGTTGCTGGGTTCCGCGTTAGCTGCGGGAGCTTCAAGGCTTACGCCCGCGCAGCTCACCAGCGCGGCGGCTGCCAGGCCGGCGGCCAGGGTCTTAGGGCGTTTACGGGAATTGCTGGGTGACATGGGACTGCCGTTCACGTGCATCTCCTTTGATGACGCGTGGAGCAAGGCAACAGCGTCTTGGATTGGATCGTTTCAAAATTGCGTGCAGATCGAGGATGGCTCTGTATGGGAATGAGCATCTTTGGGGTTTGAATCTCTACGTTGCAATATTTGTAACAGGTAGTTACAAGATCAGTCAACGATTTTCGGTAAGTTCTGTTACAGCCCGCCGTTCAGCCGCATGACTTCCTGGCTGCAGGGGGCTTCTCGAGAGCCTCGTTCAATATCTGCGAGCCCGGCAGTTCGGGCAGGACCATTCAGGTCCGGGTCCTCAACAGCTCACCACGGGTCAGTTCCGGGAGTAGTTGGACGGTGGAATAGAAGCGGCGATCTTCCCACCACTGTCAAAGCTCTCCAGACTCGCCATGCCGTCTATTTCTTTGCGAGCAGCCAAGTCACCAATCGCGGGGCACCGGCGCAGCGGTCGCATATACGCACGTCCGTGGTTGGAGACAGAAAAGCCCCTGAAATCCTTGGATTTCAGGGGCTTTTCCCATTGTGCGCGGAGGGGGACTTGAACCCCCACCCCCTTTCGAGGACTAGCACCTCAAGCTAGCGCGTCTGCCATTCCGCCACCCGCGCAGGTGGTATTCCGGACCACGATTCCGCCTTTCAGCGTTTCGCTCTTGTCCGAAGCAGCGAGAAAAACTCTAACACGAACTTTCCGGAAAGATGGAATCGGGACAACTGGGTAGGCTGAAGGAAACACGAGACCTCACCGGTTCTCAGCCGCCCTCGCACCGCCCTAGGAGCCAACATGACTGATACCCGTGCCGAGGATGAAGTTGTCCGGATCTGCCAGGAACTCATCCGGATTGACTCCTCAAACTATGGAGACGGTTCCGGTCCGGGGGAGCGCGCCGCCGCTGAATACACAGCGGGATTGATTGAGGAGGTGGGCCTCTCGGCAGAGATCTTTGAATCCGCCCCCGGCCGGGCCAGCGTGGTGACCCGGATGGAGGGTGAGGACCCGTCAGCCAGTGCGTTGGTGGTGCACGGCCACCTGGATGTGGTTCCGGCCCTGCGCGAACAATGGTCGGTGGACCCGTTTGGCGCCGAACTGAAGGACGGGCTCATCTGGGGCCGCGGGGCTGTGGACATGAAGGACATGGACGCCATGATTCTTGCGGTCCTGCGGGATTTTGCCAGAACGGGACGGAAGCCGAAGCGCGATATCATCTTCGCTTTCTTCGCCGATGAGGAGGCGGGCGGCGAGTACGGCGCACGCTATGCGGTGGACAAGCGGCCTGAACTTTTCGAAGGGGCCACGGAAGCCATCTCGGAGGTTGGCGGATTCTCGGCGACCATCGGCGGGCAGCGTACCTACCTCCTGCAGACAGCGGAGAAGGGCATCTCCTGGCTTCGACTCGTTGCTCATGGCCGGGCCGGCCATGGTTCGCAGATCAACACCGATAACGCTGTCACCCGCCTGGCTGCGGCGGTGACCCGGATCGGCGAATACAAGTGGCCCATCGAACTGACCCCCACCACCCGTCAGTTCCTGGACGGTGTGACAGAACTCACCGGCGTCGAATTCGATCCGGATAACCCTGACCGCCTGTTGGACCAGCTCGGCACGGTGGCCCGGTTCGTGGGAGCCACCCTGCAGAACACCACCAACCCCACATTGCTCAAGGGCGGCTACAAGCACAACGTCATCCCCGAGTCAGCCGAGGCCCTGGTGGACTGCCGCACACTGCCTGGCCAGCAGGACCACGTCCTGGAGATCGTCCGGGAGCTCGCAGGTACCGGCGTCGAAGTCAGCTACGTCCACAACGACGTCTCACTTGAGGTCCCGTTCGCCGGAAACCTGGTGGACTCCATGATCGATGCCCTGCACTCCGAGGACCCCGGGGCCAAGGTTCTGCCCTACACACTCTCCGGGGGCACGGACAACAAGTCGCTCAGCCGGCTGGGTATCACAGGCTACGGCTTCGCTCCGCTCCAACTGCCGCCCGATCTGGACTTTACCGGCATGTTCCATGGCGTGGATGAAAGGGTGCCGGCGGACTCCCTGAAGTTCGGCGCACGGGTCCTGAACACCCTCCTCACCAACTACTGAGGAGGCCGGCTATGACTCCTGAAGAAGTGCTGCCCGAACCGCTGATCGAGGCCATCCGCGGCCGCGCCGCAGGCTATGACCGGGACAACGCATTTTTCGCCGAGGACCTGGAGGAGTTGACGGCAGCCGGCTACCTCAGAATGCTGGTTCCCGTGTCCGACGGCGGGCTGGGCCTGGGGCTCGAAGCGGCAGCCCAGTGCCAACGGAGGCTGGCAACGGCCGCCCCGGCCACCGCACTGGCCATCAACATGCATCTGGTGTGGACCGGCGTCGCGCAAGTGCTGGCAGCCCGGGGAGACCATTCGCTGGACTTTGTCCTGCGGGAGGCAGGCCGAGGGGAGGTTTTTGCTTTCGGCAACTCCGAGGCAGGCAACGATTCGGTCCTCTTTGACTCAAGAACCACGGCCGAAGCACTTCCGGACGGGGGCTACCGCTTTACCGGGACGAAGATCTTCACGAGCCTTTCCCCGGCGTGGACAAGGCTGGGGATCTTCGGCAAAGATGGCTCGGCGCGCGACGGCGAAGGCGAGTTGGTCCACGGGTTCATCACCCGCGAAACCGCCGGCTACCGGGTCCTGGATGACTGGGACACCCTCGGCATGCGTGCCAGCCAGTCCCACACCACGGTCCTGGACGGCGTCACGGTGGGTCCGGACCGGATCTTTCGCAAGCTGCCTGTGGGGCCGGCTCCGGACCCGCTGATTTTTGCCATTTTCGCCTGCTTCGAGTCTCTCCTGGCTGCTGTGTATACGGGCATCGGCGAGAGGGCGCTGACGCTGGGCGTGGAGGCCGTGAAGCGCCGGACATCGTTCAAGAACGGTGGCAGGAGCTACGCCCAGGATCCGGATATCCGCTGGAAAGTGGCCGAGGCTGCCATGGCGATGGACAACCTCTACCCGCAATTGCAGACCGTGACCCGGGACGTCGACGCCCTCACCGACCACGGGCCCCAGTGGTTCCCCAAACTCGTGGGGCTGAAGGTCAACGCGACAGAGACAGCACGCCGCGTCGTGGACCTCGCTATCCGCGTGAGCGGCGGATCCAGTTACTTCCGCGGCTCGGAGCTCGAACGCCTGTACCGTGATGTGCTGGCCGGAATGTTCCATCCCTCGGATGATGAATCGGCGCACAACACCGTGGCGAATGCCTGGCTGGGACCGCTGGAAACCTAGACCGTCCGCTGGACCTGCATGACCCGCCGGCGAAGCCAGAAACGCCTGCCGCCGCCCAGATACAGCTTGCTGCGTTCGAGTTCCCACTTGCCGTATTCGGAATGCTCAACGAGCCGGCGGCGTGCTTCAGGCAGTGAATCCACAGGACTGACCGTCAATACGAGGTACTCGTACTGACTGAGAAAGTCCCGTTCCCGTTGGACCGAGCTGGTCAGAAAATGTTCCTTCATTGCTCTCCATTTTCGTCCTTTTCCGGCTAACGTGAAGTCATGAGCATCGATCCGCGTGTCGCGCTTCAATCTTTGACCACCGCTTTGGAAGAACACCTTATAGCAGCATCCAACCGACGCGGAGATGGGGATCCTGCCGTTGAAGCCGCGTTTTTCGCGGTAGCGGATGCTTTCGAGGTTTATGAAGACGCGATCTACGAGGCTTACAGCGAAGTCACGCCCCTCCAGGTCTTTGACGATGAAGAAGACGAGGATGAGGACGAAGAATCCGGCGTTGATGACGACGAGGACCTGGAGATCGTCGAAGACTGAATTTTTCCCGCTGCCCGGCTGATCAGGCGGGCAAGGACACATCCTCAAGGGCCCTGGCAATTTCCGGCGGGAGCCGTGTCAGATGGGCAGCCAGGATTTCCTTCGCCTGGACCGGCGTCCGTGGCCCGATGATCGCGGTAGCAACCCCATGCTGGGCCAGCAGCCAGCTCAGCGAGACGTCCAGCGGGGTCCGGCCCAACCCCTTGGCGGCCATCGCAACTGCCTCCACAACGCTCGAAGGCTGCGGCGCCAAATAGGGCTCCACATACGGTGCAGAATCATTGCGCGATGCGCGGGAATCAGCAGGAATACTGCTGCGGTACTTACCGGTCAGGACGCCGCGGCCCAAGGGCGCCCACGCCATCAGGCCGAGCCCGGCGTCTTCGACGGCGGGAATCAGCTCCGCCTCAGGCGTCCGGTGCAGCAGCGAATACTCAGCCTGGGCTGCAACCAGCGGAAACCCTGCCACTGCGGCCGCCTTTGCGCTCTGCCAGCCGTTGAAGTTCGAGATCCCCACATAGCGGGCGCGCCCGCTGCGGAGCGCGAATTCCAACGCGGACAGGGTTTCGTCCAGGGGGACGTTGCCGTCCCACGCCTGCGCGAACCAGAGGTCCACATAGTCGGTCCCCAGCCTCGCGAGGCTGGCGTCCAAGCCGGTCAGCAGCGCATTACGGGATGTGTCCACCGTGCGGCGGCCGTCCGACGTCGACATCCCGGCTTTGGTGGAGATGCAGACTTCGGTGCGGGAAACGACATCGCCCAGCAGGGAACCGATCATGGCCTCGGCCCGGCCGTCAGCATAGGACGCTGCAGTATCAATAAGTTTCCCGCCACCTTCGATGAAGGTGCGCAGGATTTCGGTTGCGTCCTGTTCGTCGGTGTCACCAGCCCAGGACATGGTGCCGAGGGAGAGGGCGGAGACTCGCAATCCACTGTTGCCGACGTAACGCTGCTGCATAGCTGCAAGCTTACGGGGATGGACCTCCGGTCCATGACGTAGGGTCTTACCGTGAACTGGTTTGAGGCGGCCCTGCTGGGCCTTGTGCAGGGACTGACCGAATTTCTTCCGATTTCATCAAGCGCGCATCTGCGGATTGTGGGGCAGTTCCTGCCCAATGCGGCCGACCCCGGGGCGGCCTTTACGGCCATCACCCAGCTGGGCACCGAAACGGCAGTAGTGGTCTACTTCTGGCGCGACATCGTCCGGATTGTCAAGGCGTGGGCCGGATCGCTGACCGGTAAGGTTTCCCGGCAGGACCCGGATGCCCGCATGGGTTGGCTGGTTATCCTCGGCAGCCTCCCCATCGTGGTGCTCGGCCTCCTGTTCCAGGACCAGATCGAATCCGTTCTCCGCAGCCTGTGGCTCGTGGCCACCATGCTGATCGTCTTCGGGCTGATCCTGGCAGTGGCAGACGCGGTGGGTAAACAGGAACGCGAACTGACCCAACTGACCTACAAGCACGGCATCCTCTACGGCTTTGCACAGGCTCTGGCCCTCATCCCAGGCGTTTCCCGCTCCGGCGGGACCATCACTGCCGGCCTGCTGATGGGCTACACCCGCGAGGCAGCTGCCCGCTACTCCTTCCTCCTCGCCATCCCTGCCGTATTCGGCAGCGGCTTCTACCAGCTCTACAAGACGGTTTCCAAGGAGGGCATCAGCGGCCCATACGGCCTCCCGGAGACCGCGCTGGCCACCGTCATCGCATTTGTGGTGGGCTACATCATCATCGGCTGGTTCCTGAAATTCATTTCCACCAGAAGCTACCGGCTCTTTGTGTGGTACCGCATTCTCCTGGGCATCGCCCTCTACCTCCTGCTCGGTTTCAATGTCATCAGCGCCTAGCACTAGGCTTGGTCTGTGAAATCCTGGACCTCCCGCCCTGTCCCCGTGCTGCCCGGCACCATGCCTGCCCTCCGGCTCTTCGACACAGCCCAAGGCAGCGAAGTGGCACTCCCGGCCCGCGGGGAGCAGTCCATGTACGTCTGCGGAATCACCCCCTACGACGCCACCCACATGGGCCACGCCGCCAGCTACGTGGCCTTCGACCTCCTGAACAGGGCATGGCGCGACGCCCGCCAGCAGGTCTCCTACGTGCAGAACGTGACCGACGTGGACGATCCTTTGTTGGAGCGCGCCACGGCCACCGGCGTCGACTGGCAGGACCTGGCGGCGAGCCAGATCGAGCTCTTCCAGACCGACATGGAAGCCCTGAACGTCCTGGCGCCGGACCACTACGTGGGTGCCGTTGAATCGGTGCCCCTGATCGTCCCGGCCATTGAGCGGTTACTGCGCGATGGCCTCGCCTACCGCGTGCCGGGGACCGCGGGGGAGCCCGACGGCGACGTCTACTATGACGTGGAAGCCGCCGGAAAGCGTACGGTCGCCCCGGACGCCTGGACCCTTGGTTCGGTGTCCCACCTCGGCGAATCGGAAATGCTCGAACTTTTCGCCGAGCGGGGCGGGGACCCCGGACGCTCCGGAAAACGCCAGGCCCTGGACCCGCTGCTGTGGCGCGTCGCCCGCGACGGAGAGCCCAGCTGGCCCGGCGGCGAACTGGGCCAGGGAAGGCCGGGCTGGCACATTGAGTGCACTGTCATAGCCCAGCAATACCTTCCCGCCCCGTTCACTGTCCAGGGTGGCGGGACTGACCTCATTTTCCCGCACCACGAAATGGGGGCCGGGCATGCCTACTCGCTGGCAGGCGTCCCGCTGGCGCACCACTATGCCCACGCAGGGATGGTGGGCCTCGACGGCGAAAAAATGAGCAAGTCCAAGGGCAACCTGGTCCTGGTTTCCAGGCTGAGGGCAGACGGCGAAGACCCGGCGGCCATCCGGCTGGCAATCCTGGCCCACCATTACCGTTCCGACTGGTCCTGGACAGCTGAGGGATTCGCTGAGGCCAAAGAACGGCTGGCCACCTGGCGGCAGGCTCTTGACGTTGCGCCGGCCGGCTCGGCTGCAGGTGTGATCGCAGAAATGCGTTCCGCCCTCGCCGCCGACCTCAATGCGCCGGCGGCACTGGCGGCTCTTGACCGCTGGGCAGCGGCGGCTAACTCCGCCGCGGCAGCGGGTTCCCAGCACGATCAAGCTTTGGTGAGCGACGCCGCTGACGCACTGCTCGGCGTCGTACTCTAAGGGCCTGTCCCAGCCCTAAGGACTTCGCCCGGACCCTAGGGCTTGTCCCGGCCGCGACGCTTCAGATAGCGCTCAAACTCGCGGGCAATGGACTCGCCGGTGGCCTCCGGAAGGTCTGCTGTGTCCTTTGCTTCCTCGAGCTGACGGACGTACGCGGCGATTTCGGGATCCTCAGTGGCCAATTCGTCCACGCCACGTTCCCAGGCAGCCGATTCTTCGGCCAGTTCGTGGGTGTCGAGCGGGACCTGGAGCAGTTCCTCGACCCTGTTAAGGAGGGCGAGCTGGGCTTTTGGAGACGGGGCCTGCGCCACGTAATGGGGCACGGCCGCCCAGAGCGAGACGGTGGGAATGCCGGCCAGCAACGCCACCTCTGCCAGGACACCCACGATTCCCACCGGGCCTTCATACTGGGAGGCCTCGAGGTTCAGGCGCTCCCGCAACGGGGCATCGTCGGAGGACGTGCTCACCGGAATGGGCCTGCTGTGGGGAACATCTGCCAGCAGGGCCCCCACCAGGATCACGTAGTCCACCTTAAGCGCCTCTGCATGGACCAGCAGTTCCGCAGTGTACGCACGCCACTTGTAGGAGGGCTCGGTGCCCTGGACGAAAATGACGTCCACATTTGAATCGGGCACACTCGCCTTGTAGATCCGGGTGGACGGCCACTTGATTTTGCGTTCTCCCGTTGCGGTCCGCCGGACAGTGGGCCGGGTGAACTGGAAGTCGTAGTATTCGTCGGCATCGATGGACGCGACCTTCTTGCCTCCCCAGAGCCTGTTCAAATAGCGCAGGGAGTCACTGGCAGCTTCGCCGGCGTCATTCCAGCCCTCAAAAGCGGCAAGCATCACAGTGATGCGCTCTCCATCAGGCACTGGCAGCAGGAACTGCTCCGGTTCAGGCGTGGCACCCGGTTCTGTGGTGTCTCCGTCGAAGCTATTCATTTCTTCACCCTACGTCCAAGAACAGGCGTGATGCATTGAATGAAGCGCCGAAAAGTGTGAAGGTGCGGCGCAGGGAGCGCCGAACGCAGTGCTTATATTCGCCAAGGGCGTATCCCGCAGGTGGCGTTCAGGCCGGCACCGTAGACTGAAAACATGCGACCCTCACCCTCCGTGTCCCCGCTCAGAGCCGTACTTTGGGATATGGACGGCACCATCGTTGACACCGAGCCCTACTGGATTGCCGCTGAGCATGCCTTGGTGGAAGCCCATGGTGGAACCTGGTCGCACGGCCAGGCCATGCAGCTCGTGGGGCAGTCACTCACATACTCGGCAGGCATCCTCCAGGGAGCGGGCGTTCAGCTGGAGATCCGGGAGATCATCGACTCGCTCACCGCGGAGGTCATCAGCAGCGTCCAGCGCTCGGTTCCGTGGCGCCCGGGTGCCAGGGAACTTCTGGAGGACCTGCACCAGGCCGGCGTGCGCTGTGCGCTGGTCACCATGTCAGAGGCGCCTTTGGCCCGCGAGATTGTGGCGAGCCTTCCAAAGCAGTACTTCGAATTCCTTGTCACGGGAGACACCGTGAGCCAGGGCAAACCCCACCCCGAGGCGTACCTGACGGCGGTTGAACTGCTCCAGGACGCAGACCCCGGCCTGACCATCGGGCACTGCGTGGCGCTGGAAGACTCCGCGCCTGGAGTGGCAGCCGCAGTGGCTTCCGGCGTTGCCACCGTGGCCATCCCGCACATCGTCCCGCTGCCCGAGGACCCCCGGCACACCATCTGGGAAACGTTGGCGGGCCGCACAGTCTCTGACCTGGAGGCCATAGCCGCAGTCAGCCTGGCCTCGACGGCCGTCCTGCCCGAACCTTTGTCCGGGAGAACACCATGAGCTCAGCTCCCGTCACAGGGCGCCGTGAAGGAATCAGCCTGGGACGGATTGCCGGTATTCCGGTGATTCTTGCCTACTCCTGGTTCGTGATTGCCGCGTTCACCGTCATTGTCTATGGACCATTGCTGTCGAACCAGAATCCCGCGCTCGGTGCCGCCGCCTATTATGTTGCATTCGCGTACGCCCTGCTCCTCCTGATTTCGGTCCTGGTCCACGAGCTCGCCCACGCCCTCACGGCCAGGGTCTTCGGCTGGCCCACTCAGAAAATTGTCCTCAACCTGTGGGGCGGGCACACCCAGTTTGAAAACTTCACGGCATCTCCGGGGCGTTCCGTCATCGTCGCCCTGGCCGGGCCCGCAGCCAACCTGGTCCTCGCCTGCGGTGCCTGGGTGGTCCTGACCAGCGTCAGCATGGGCAGTGTGGCGGAGATCCTCGTTAATATCTTCATGTGGGCCAACTTCGTGATTGGTATCTTCAACGTCTTGCCGGGGCTCCCGCTGGATGGCGGCAGGATCGTCGAATCGGCCGTCTGGAAGGCCACCGGGAGCCAGGCCAAGGGCACAGTGGCCGCCGGCTGGGCTGGCCGTGCCATTGTGGTGGGACTGGTTTTCTGGTTCATCGGCAGGCCCCTGCTCGGAGGCGGCGAAACGGACTTCAGTATCCTGATGGTCACAGTCCTTGTCTGCGGGTTCCTCTGGATGGGGGCCAGCGCCTCGATCCAGCAGGGAGCACTCCGCGGCAGGCTGCACCTGGTCAGTGCCGGCGCGTTGGCGGGACCCGCCGTCGGAATTCCCGCTACCGCCACAGTTGCGGACCTCCACAGGCTCTCACCGGATGCTTCGCAGGCCGTCGTTGTCTGCGGGCCCGACAGACGCCCGCAGGGTGTGGTGGATGCGGCCGCCGTCGCTGCAGTTCCGGCCTCCGCCGCGGGATCCACGCCTGTCACCGCCGTCTCCTACGCCCTGGCTCCCGGGGCGTATGTTCCCGAGTGGTCCAAGGGGCAGGAGCTGATCCAGTACCTTTCCCAGCTCGAGGGCCACGAGTATGCGGTGGTGGACCATAACGGGATTGTGACCGGACTCCTGGCACAGAACGCTGTGGTTGGCGCCATCACCGGCAAGGCCGTCCGTTCAAAATAGGTACCAGCAGGGTCAAAACCGGTAGAGTTACGTGCCGGCCGTGCATTGCTGCCGTGTGGCTGCCCCGAAGGCTGGACCGCGCCGGGTGAACCTTTACGATGAGCGGCCCCCACAGTTTTACAGGAGCGAGGAAAATTCATGAGCAGCGAAACTGCCGCCACCGAAACCGTTGAGGCGGCCCCATCGGGCGTTGCCGCCACCGGCGCCCAGCCCGTAGGGGCGGCCCGGCGCCGCGGTCCCTTCCGCGTTGGCGAGCGCGTCCAGCTGACCGACGAGCGTGGCCGGATGAACACGATCACCCTGGAGAGTGGCGGAGCCTTCCACACCCACCGCGGCTTCCTGAACCACGATGAAATCATCGGGAGGGTGGACGGTTCCGTAGTGGTCAACAACGTCGGCCAGCAGTACCAGACGCTGCGCCCGCTGCTTTCTGATTTTGTCCTCTCCATGCCCCGCGGTGCCGCTGTGGTCTATCCCAAGGACGCCGGCCAGATTGTCACCATGGCTGACATCTTCCCGGGCGCCAGGGTGGTCGAGGCCGGTGTGGGTTCCGGAGCGCTGTCCATCTCGCTGCTCCGGGCCGTCGGCGACAACGGTTACCTCCATTCCTTTGAGCGGCGCGAGGAATTCGCGGACATTGCCCGCGGGAACGTGGAGACCATCTTCGGCGGCCCGCACCCGGCGTGGAAGATTTCGCTCGGCGATTTCCAGGAGGAAGTTGTCCGCGCCGAGGCCCCCGCTTCGGTGGACCGTGTGGTGCTGGACATGCTGGCCCCCTGGGAGTGCCTGGATGCCGTAGCCACCGTACTTGCTCCCGGCGGCGTCTGGATCAACTACGTCGCCACCGTCACCCAGCTTTCCCGCACGGCAGAGGCCATCAGGGCAGACGGCCGCTTCACCGAACCTGACGCATGGGAGTCCATGGTCCGCGGGTGGCATCTGGAAGGGCTCGCTGTCCGTCCTGACCACCGGATGGTGGCCCACACGGGTTTCCTTCTGGTAACGAGGCGCCTGGCCGACGGCGTGACCGGGATTTCGGTCAAGCGGCGCCCCTCAAAGACGGACTTCAACGAGGACGATGTCAACGCCTGGACACCGGGCGCGGTGGGGGAGCGCCTCGTCTCAGACAAGAAACTCCGCCGTGCAGCGCGGGACGCAATCGCCGGCACCAACGTTAAAGATGAACCGGAGATCACGAACTAGTCCATATTTTGGGAGTCTCCAGCAGTACCCGCCATCTTGGGGCTAAGGTCTTAAGAAGAAGAGCAGGAAGGGGCTGATGCACCATGGAGACGCCGAATCAGGACTCCGGACGTACACCGGCGGAGCAGTCGGCCGCCAACGAACTGACCGTCGCGGACCGGCAGGTGAACATCCTCCGGGACAAACTCAGGCACATCGACCGCCAGCTTGCAGCTGCAACGCAGAACAACACCAAGCTCGTCAGCATGCTGGAGGCCGCCAAAGCCGAGATTCTGCGGCTCAAGAGCGCGCTGGAGCAGGAAGGCCAACCGCCCTACAGCTTCGGCACCGTTCTGGCGCTTAATCCCAAGCGCCCGCCGTCCGCTGGCAGCAGCGGCCAGGCCGCCACGGAGGAATCCGTGGATATCTTCAACGCCGGCCGAAAGATGCGGGTGGGGATCAGCCCGCTGGTCAACATCAACCAGCTTGCCGTCGGCCAGGAGGTCCTCCTCAATGAGGCACTCCTGGTTGTGGCTGGGCTCGGCTATGAGCGGGCCGGCGAGCTGGCAACCCTGAAGGAAATGCTCGGAACGGACCGTGCCCTGGTGGTGGGGCGGGCCGATGAGGAACGGGTCATCCGGCTCTCCGGCACCCTGCTGACCGAAAAGCTCAGGGTGGGCGACGCTTTGTCCATCGACTCCCGCACGGGCTACGCCCTCGAAAAAGTGCCCCGTTCCGAAGTGGAGAACCTGGTTCTTGAGGAAGTTCCGGACATCACCTACGAGGACATCGGCGGCCTCGGCCCGCAGATCGAGCAGATCCGCGATGCCGTGGAACTGCCGTTCCTGCACCCGGACCTTTACCGCGAACACGGCCTCAAGGCACCCAAGGGCATCCTGCTGTACGGCCCGCCGGGCTGCGGTAAGACCCTGATCGCCAAGGCTGTTGCCAATTCACTCGCCGCGCGCGCGGCCGAGCGCTCGGGCAACGTGGACCTGAAGAGCTACTTCCTGAACATCAAGGGGCCCGAACTGCTGGACAAGTACGTGGGTGAGACCGAGCGGCATATCCGCCTGATCTTCTCCCGCGCCCGCGAAAAGGCCTCGGACGGCAGCCCCGTGGTGGTCTTTTTCGACGAAATGGATTCGCTGTTCCGGACCCGTGGAACGGGTATCTCCTCCGACGTCGAGACCACCATCGTCCCGCAGCTGCTCAGCGAGATCGACGGCGTGGAGCGGCTGGATAACGTGATCGTCATCGGCGCGTCCAACCGCGAGGACATGATCGATCCCGCCATCCTGCGGCCGGGCCGGCTGGACGTGAAGGTGAAGATCCAGCGCCCGGACGCGGAAGCGGCCGCGGACATCTTCAACAAATACATCACCACTGACCTGCCGTTCCACGAGTCCGATCTCGCAGAGCACGACGGCGATGTGCAGGCCACGGTGGACGCCATGGTCCAGCGGACTGTTGAAGCCATGTACTCGACGGAGAAATCCAACGAGTACCTGGAAGTCACCTACGCCAACGGCGATACGGAGATGCTGTACTTTAAGGATTTCAACTCCGGGGCAGTGGTCCAGAACGTCGTTGACCGGGCCAAAAAGTACGCCATCAAGGATCTCCTGACGCTGCACCAGAAGGGCCTGCGCATCGAGCATCTCCTCCGTGCCGTGGTGGATGAATTCCGCGAACACGAGGACATGCCCAACACCACCAACCCGGACGATTGGGCAAGGATCTCGGGCAAGAAGGGCGAGCGGATCACCTACATCCGCACCATTGTGCAGGGCAAGGCCGGCCAGGAGCCCGGTAAGTCCATCGAAACCATGCCTAACACAGGGCAGTACCTGTGACGGCAGCTCCGGAACCAGCCGGCGGGGGAGCACTCCCGGCCGGCGGGGCCATGCGTGTCATGGGTGCCGAAACGGAGTATGGCATCCACGCGCCGTCGGCCCCGGGAGCCAATGCCACCATGATGTCCGCCCGCGTTGTCCAGGCTTACGCCCAGGTGACGCGGCAGCGGGCCGCCGGCGGTGCCGAGACCCGGTGGGACTATACGGACGAGGAACCGCTCCATGATGCCCGTGGCTGGACCCTCGAACGGGGTGCGGCCCACCCGAGCCAACTGACCGACCAACCGCCCGTGCTCGACGCCGAAGCGGTGGCACTGGCATATGGCCGTGAGGAACTGGAGCTTGACGGCGAGGACGAGTCCGGCAGCCTGCTGATGAACATGGTCCTCGGCAACGGCGCACGCCTGTACGTGGATCACGCGCACCCTGAGTACTCAAGCCCCGAAGTGACCAATCCCCGTGATGCGGTGGTGTGGGACGCTGCCGGCGATCTCGTTGCGCTGGCGGCGGTGCGGCGCCTGGCCGCAGATCCTGAGCTGCCACCGGTCAACCTATACAAAAACAACACGGACAACAAATCTGTGTCCTATGGTTCCCACGAGAACTACCTGATGCCGCGGCCAGTCCCTTTCGGAGACATCGTCAGGGGGCTGACCCCTTTCTTCGTGACGCGCCAGATCATGTGCGGCGCCGGCCGCGTGGGCCTCGGCCAGGACAGTTCGACCCCGGGCTACCAGATCAGCCAGCGGGCGGACTTCTTCGAGGCTGAGGTGGGGCTGGAAACCACTATCCGCCGGCCCATCATCAACACCCGCGACGAACCGCACGCCACCGCGGACAAGTACCGCCGCCTGCATGTCATCATCGGGGACGCCAACCTCAGCCAGGCCTCGAACTATCTCAAGTTCGGCACCACAGCAATGGTCCTGAGCCTGATCGAAGCCGGGCTGGCACCCAAAGTGGAGGTCCACGAGCCCGTCGCCGCCTTACAGGCAATCAGCCACGACACCACTTTGACGGCGACACTGAGACTGCTGGACGGCCGGCGGGTCACCGCCCTGGACCTGCAGTGGATGTACCACGAGGCGGCGGCAAAGCTGGCACAGGACACCGGCGTCGGTGACGCTGTAGACGGGGACGGCCACACGCATGACGTGCTGGACCGCTGGGCGGCCACACTCACCCAGCTCGACTCGGACCGGAAGTCAGCGGCCGCCTCCGTGGAATGGCTGGCGAAACTCTCCCTCCTTGAGGGATACCGCGACCGCGACAACCTTGCCTGGGACGACGCCAGGCTGGGCCTGGTGGACCTGCAATGGGCGGACATCCGGCCGGAGAAGGGACTGTACTACCGGTTCCTGGCCCGGGACCGGATGCAGCGGATCGTGGACGACTCCCGCATCGCAACAGCGGTGACCGAGCCGCCGCCGGACACCCGTGCGTTCTTCCGCGGACGCTGCATCAGCACGTTCGGCAAAGACGTCGTGGGGGCAAGCTGGGATTCGGTCATTTTCGATGTCCCAGGCTACGGGCGGCTGCAGCGCGTTCCCACGCGCGAACCCCTGCGGGGGACCCGGGCGCTTACCGGGGGGCTCTTTGCACGCCACCGCACAGCGGGGCCGTTCCTCGCTGAACTGCTTGGGCAAAATACCGCTCCGCCTCGGGCGTAAACACCGCCGGCGGGCGCAGAGCGTGGCAATATGGGCGTATCGGCAGATCCGCCCGGATCCGATGATTGCAAAGGGAGAGATCACCATGGCAGGCCAGGAGCAACAGAAGCCACAATCACAGAACAGCCAGGTCGACGAAGACGTCGCAGAGGCCCCCCCGGCGGCCCCCGAAGCCCGCGCTTCGGCCGCGACCGAGGGCGTCGATGACCTCCTTGACGAGATTGACGGCGTCCTTGAATCCAACGCCGAGGAGTTCGTCCGGGCCTTCGTCCAAAAGGGCGGTCAGTAAACCGGTTCCGGGTGCGCTGCCGCACCCGGACGGAATCTGTACCGACGTTGAAGGACCACGTTCAAGGAGTGCATCAGTGCAGGAATCAACCGCCAACCAGGTAGCCGGCAACGCGACGTCGTCCTTTACCGAGCACCTGCAACGGGACCGGCCGGACCTGCTTCCGTATAACCGTGCACTGCCGCTCCAGGCGGCGCCAGCAGCGCCGCTGCAGGTGCCGCATGCCACCACCATCGTGGCGATGGGCTACGCCGGCGGCGTGCTGATGGCCGGCGACCGGCGGGCCACGATGGGCAATGTTATTGCCAGCCGCCACATCGAAAAAGTCTTCCCGGCGGACAGGTATTCCGTTCTGGGCATTGCGGGGACGGCCGGCATAGCCATCGACCTGACGCGGCTGTTCCAGGTGGAGCTGGAGCACTATGAAAAAATCGAAGGCACACTCCTCAGCCTGGACGGTAAAGCGAACCGCCTGGGAGCGATGATCCGCGGGAACCTTCCGATGGCCCTGCAGGGACTCGCCGTGGTTCCCCTATTTGCAGGCTTCGACACCACCGCCGGGGTGGGACGCCTCTTCTCGTACGACGTCACCGGCGGCAGGTACGAGGAACGCGAGCACCACACGGTGGGCTCCGGCTCGGTTTTTGCCCGGGGCGCCTTGAAGAAGCTTTGGCGGCCCAACCTGACGGAGGCAGAAGCTGTGTCAGTCGCGGTGGAATCGCTTTACGACGCGGCCGACGACGACTCCGCCACCGGCGGTCCGGATCCTGTCCGCCAGCTGTGGCCCGTGGTGTACACGGTGAACCGGAGCGGCGCACGGCGTG
Organism: Pseudarthrobacter sp. DSP2-3-2b1; assembly: GCF_049895945.1. Taxonomy (NCBI): domain Bacteria; kingdom Bacillati; phylum Actinomycetota; class Actinomycetes; order Micrococcales; family Micrococcaceae; genus Pseudarthrobacter; species Pseudarthrobacter sp. DSP2-3-2b1. Next base: position 154,155 of record NZ_JAFCTI010000004.1, read on the forward strand.
TCCCCGAAGCTGAGCTTGCGGCAGTTGCCGGCCGCATTATCGAAGTCCGGACTGCCGAGCGGCGGGAGGCCTGAGATGACGCAGCAGTTTTACGTTTCGCCCGAACAACTGATGAAGGACCGTGCGGACTTCGCACGGAAAGGCATTGCCCGCGGCAGGTCCGTGGTGGTTATCAGTTGCGAGGAAGGCATTGCCCTGGTGGCCGAAAACCCCTCGCCGTCCCTGCATAAGATCGGCGAGATCTACGACAAGATCGCCTTTGCCGCCGTTGGCAAATACAACGAATTCGAGAGCCTCCGCCAGGCAGGTGTCCGGTACGCGGATGTCCGCGGCTACTCCTACGACCGTGAGGACGTCACGGCGCGGGGACTGGCCAGTGTCTACGCGCAGAGCCTTGGGGCAGTCTTCACCGCCGAACAGAAACCCTTTGAGGTTGAGCTGGCGGTGGCGGAAGTGGGCCTGACGCCGGACCTGGACCACCTCTACCGGTTGACCTTTGACGGCTCAATCGCAGATGAACACGGCTTTATTGTGATGGGTGGCCAGGCGGAACGGGTCTCGGCTTCCATCGCCGGCGGGTGGCGGTCATCGCTGCGGTTCGCCGGAGCCGTCCGGCTCGCCATTGGCGCCCTGACCACCGGTGCTGACCAGGACGACGCCGCGGGGACCCCGCCCGCTAAAGCTGTTGAAGTTGCGGTCCTGGACCGGCAGTCGGAGACCTCCCGGGGTTCCCGGCGCGCCTTCCGACGACTTAACGACGCCGATATCACGGCGCTGCTGGCTGAGGAGGACTGAGATGGATAAGCGCATCTTTGGCATTGAAACTGAATTCGGGATCTCGTACTCGAGCCCCGATTCACGCCCGCTGGCACCGGAGGAAGTGGCCCGCTACCTGTTCCGCAAGGTGGTGAGCTGGGGCCGTTCGTCCAACGTCTTCCTGACCAACGGTTCCCGCCTTTACCTCGACGTCGGCTCACACCCGGAGTACGCCACCGCGGAATGTGACGACCTTGCCCAGCTCATCGCACACGACCGTGCGGGCGAGCTGATCCTTGACGACCTCGTGGACGAGGCACAGGCGAGGCTGGCCGCGGAGGGCTTCAACGGCACCGTTTACCTGTTCAAGAACAACACTGATTCGGCCGGTAACTCCTACGGCAGCCATGAAAACTACCTGATTCCGCGCCGGGGCGAATTCTCCCGGCTCGCCGAGATCCTGATTCCTTTCCTGGTGACGCGCCAGCTCATCGCGGGCGCCGGCAAAATCCTGAAAACGCCGCACGGCGCCACCTACGCCTTCTCGCAGCGGGCAGACCACATCTGGGAGGGTGTCTCCTCAGCCACCACACGGTCCCGTCCCATCATTAACACCCGGGACGAGCCACACGCCGACGCCGAGTTCTTCCGTCGCCTCCACGTCATTGTGGGCGACTCCAACATGTCCGAGACCACCGCACTGCTCAAGGCCGGCACTGTGGACCTCATCCTGCGGATGATCGAAGCCGGAGTGATCATGCGCGACATGCGGATGGAGAACCCCATCCGCAGCATCCGGGAAATCTCCCACGACCTCAGTGGACGGGCCCTGGTGCGGCTGGCCAACGGGCGCCAGCTGACGGCACTGGAGATCCAGCAGGAATACCTGACCAAGGTCACGGCCTTCGTCCAGGAACACGGCGCCCACAATCCCCATGTGCCGCTCATCCTTGATCTCTGGGAACGCACCCTGAAAGCCATTGAAAGCGGCGACACCAAAACCATCGACACCGAAATCGATTGGGCCATCAAGAAAAAGCTGATGGACAACTACCGGGAGCGGCACAACCTGGGGCTCGATGCGCCCAGGATTGCGCAGCTGGACCTGACCTACCATGACATTTCGCGGACCCGCGGGCTCTATTATCTGCTGCAGGCACGCGGTGCAGTCCGGCGGGTGGTGGATGACACCGTGGTCAAGGATGCCGTGGACGCACCGCCGCAAACCACACGGGCCAAATTGAGGGGTGACTTCGTCCGGCGGGCCCAGGAACTGGGACGGGACTACACCGTTGACTGGGTGCATCTGAAGCTCAATGACCGCGCGCACCAAACCATCCTGTGCAAGGATCCGTTCCGGAGCGTGGATGACCGCGTGGATGCCCTGCTGGACTCTATGGGCTGACGTTCAGGTTCAGGGGCTATCCTTGATAGGGCCGTTCTTTGGCCCTGAAGCGGCGCTTAGGCACCCTGTGTCCCGGCACCGCGTCCACCCTGCCCCGACGAAAGTTCTCTTACGTGCGCCGAATCCTAGCAATCCTTATCCCCGGTCTGCTGATGCTCACCGCCTGCAGCGGTTCGCCCGCAGCACCGGAACCCACCAGCCAGTCTGCAGGTGATACTGCCAAGTTCGACTCCCTGAAACTGACGGACAACGGGGACAAGACGGCTCCCGGCGTTGAGTTCACCAAGCCGCTTGAGGTCACAGAGCCCACCGTCAAGGTGGTCACCGAAGGTAACGGCGACCTCCTGAAGGCCAACCAGGTCGCGAACATCTCCATCCTTGCCCTCAGCGGGGCAGACGGTTCCACGTTGGAGGACACCTTCGCCGGTGAGCCCGAGCCGCTGGAGCTCAACGAGGAACTGCAGACCGGCAGCCCGGTCATCTACAACGCATTTGTAGGTTCCAAAATCGGTTCCAACCTTGCCCTCGCCATCCCGGGCCAGGCCGCCGCTGAGGGAACCCCAGCCCAGCCCACCCAGCTCCTGCTCATCAAAATTGTTTCCGCCAAGGACGTCACTCCTGCCCTCGAGAAGCCCGAGGGCGACACCGTGACCCCGCCGGCTGGTTTGCCGACCGTCACCGAGAACGGCGAGGGAGTCCCCGAGATCAACGTCGAAGGCGCAGCTGCTCCGACAGCCCTCGTGTCCCAGGACCTTATCAAGGGCAAGGGCGCGGAAGTCAAGGAAACTGACACCCTGACCGTGAACTATGTAGGCGTCACCCTGGTGGGCGGCACCAAGTTCGATTCAAGCTTTGACCGCGGCGAAGTGGCCAGCTTCCCGCTGACCGGAGTTATCAAGGGCTGGACCCAGGGCCTGGCGGGCAAGACAGTAGGCTCACGGGTCCTGCTGGTCATACCCAAGGACCTTGCGTACGGCGACGAGGGCCAGGGCGAAGCCAAGGGTGACCTTGTCTTCGTTGTGGACATCCTCGGCTCCAAGTAATCTTTCCCACGGTTACCTTGCTTTAGCAACCTCACATCAAAGGAGCAACAATGTCATTTGGTCAGCGCGACTTCGACCGCCAGAAGCCGGAAATTGACTTCCCGGAAGGCGACGTCCCCACCGAACTGGTCATCACTGACCTCATCGAAGGTGACGGTGCCGAGGCCAAGAAGGGTGACACCGTGTCCACCCACTACGTCGGCGTGGCCTGGTCCACCGGCGAAGAGTTCGACGCATCCTGGGGCCGCGGCGCTCCGCTGGACTTCCGCGTCGGCGTGGGCCAGGTCATCCAGGGCTGGGACCAGGGCCTGCTCGGCATGAAGGTGGGCGGCCGGCGCCGGCTGGAGATCCCCTCCGAGCTTGCGTACGGCTCCCGCGGGGCCGGCGGAGCCATTGGCCCCAACGAAGCGCTGATCTTCGTGGTGGACCTCGTCGGCGTCCGCTGACATAGGTTCCTTGCCTGAGTAGAGGCAGGTGGAAGGCGCGGTAACAATCAGGAGCTGTTTTCCGGTTGTTGCCGCGCTTTCTGCTTTCCGCAGTGGATTTTAGTAACGTAGCCAGAGTGTCCGCATCCCGTACTGAACGTCTGCTCAACCTCCTGATCGCCCTCCTGAACACCAAATACGGCCTGCGCCGTTCGGAGCTCCGTGAGAAGGTCTACCACGACACTTCCGGCAACGACACCGCCTTCGGCAGGATGTTCGAGCGTGATAAAAACGATCTCCGGCAATTCGGCTTCGACGTCGAAGCCGTCACCGACACGGGGTGGGAGGACGACTCTGCCACCACGCGCTACCGGATTGGCAAGGAGTCCAACCGGCTGCCGGATGTCCAGCTCAGCCCGGGGGAGTGGGCGGTCCTGCTCCTGGCCTCCCAGCTGTGGGAGCGCGCCGCACTTGGGACTGCAGCGGCTGACGCCCTCCGCAAGCTCCAGGCCTCCGGTACCCTCGCCGACGTCGAACTGCCTGTGGGAGTGCAGCCCCGGATCAGGCCGGCAGGCCAGGCCTTTGACGACCTCGTGGCTGCCATGCACGCCCAACATCCTGTCCGTTTCCCGTACCTGGCCGGCACCACGGGGAAGGAAGAACAGCGGACCGTGGAGCCCTGGGGACTGGGCAGCCGGTTTGGGCACTGGTACCTCACCGGCTACGACCGTTCACGTCAGGCGGCACGGCACTTCCGGCTCTCCCGGTTCACCGGCCCCGTGACAGTGCTGGATAAGGAAACTTACACACCGCCACCGAACTTCAATATCCGCGAAGCCCTGGACAAGCTTCCCGAACTGCCGCTCCGGGACGCCGTTGTGGACGTCCGGGAAGGCCGCCTCCTTGCCCTGCGACGGCGGGCCACAGCGGAAGCCGAGGCCGGCAGCGGCAAGCCCAGTGCGGGCTACGATAGGCTGGTGCTCAGCTTCAGGGACAGCGACGCATTGGCGGAGGAGCTGGCGTCGTACGGTCCCGACGCCGTGGCGCTTGAGCCGGAAGAACTTGTCACCGCTGTCCAGCAGAGGCTTCGCGGAGCCGCAGCTTTCTGCGCCGCTCCGGTTCCTTCCTACCGGTTCACCGACCCGGCACGGACCCCAACCGTGCGCAAACGGACCTCGGAGGACCAACTCAAGCGCATGCTGCAGCTTGTCCCGTTCCTGGTCCACAACCAAGGCCTGCACATCCAGGAGGTTGCAGCGCGGTTCGGCGTCACGCCCGAAGAGCTCGAAGGCGACCTGCGCATCCTTATCTGCTCCGGACTGCCCGGGGGATACCCTGACGATCTGCTGGACATCCACTGGGAGGAAGGCCACGTCTACATCACCGAGGACCTGGACCTTAAGAAGCCTGTCCGGTTTACTGTCGAAGAGGCGTGCGCGCTCCTGACCGGGCTGGAGACGCTCAACGGGCTTCCCGGCCTGGCGGAGGGCGGTGCGTTGGAGTCGGTGACGCTCAAGCTGATGGCAGCAGCCGGTGAACAGGGGCTGCGCGCCGGGTCGCTGTCCGGTCCTGCGGTGGGCCCCGACGATTCAGCTGTCCTTGAGACGGTACGTCATGCTATTGGCACCAAGTCCCAGCTGCGCCTGGTCTACCTTTCCGCCCAGCGCGACCAGGTTTCAGAGCGCGATGTTGACCCGCTGCGCCTGTACTCGCTGGATAACACCTGGTACTTCGAGGCCTACTGCCACTCCGCGCAGGGCCTCAGGAATTTCCGGCTGGACCGGGTGCAGGACGTCCATCCCAACGGACAACCGGCTTCCAGCCATGCACGGCCAGAGGAAGGGTTCCCGGCGAAGCTGTTCACACCGAACGACGACGACACCACCGTCCTCGTGCAGCTCACCAGGCAGGGGGCCGGCCTTGCGGACGACTACTACGCCGAGCGGGTGGCGCCACTGCCGGACGGCGGGCTCGTGGCTGAAATCCGGTTCGGCAGCACAGCCTGGCTCCCGATGCTGGTAGCCCAGCACGGTGGTGCTGCCCGGATCCTCGAACCCGCGGAGCTGGCGCAAACGGCGCGGAACTGGGTCGAGGCGGCTGTGGCACGGTACGGCGGCTAGACTTTTCAGCATGCCTTGGTGGTCCTGGATCCTGATCTGGATAGCGCTCGTTGCGCTCTCCCTGCTTTTCTATGTTCTTTTGGGTATCCGGTTGTACCGCCAGTTCATGGCCACAGTGAAGGATCTGGGCGCCGCCGGCGAGAAAATCGGTCATCTTTCACCGCTTGCAGTTGCCGCCGAGCACCCGCGGCCTCTGACATCTGTTCCGCCAGGAGAGGCCATTTTTGCTACCCCGGCCCGGATGCGACATGATTACCACGCATCCAAGTCATCCCGCCGGGAGGACCGCCGCCAGAGGCGGGTACAGCGCAAGACGGACCGTGGCCAGCCACAGTCCCTACGCGATCTGGATTTCAGCTAGACGTAGGATGTTGTAAGAGGAAAGGATTTCCCGTGGGAAGACTCTTTGATGGCCCGTGGCCAATTGTCATTATTATCGTCGTTGCACTGCTGCTGTTTGCCGCGCCCAAGCTCCCTGCCATGGCCCGCAGCCTTGGCCAGTCCATGCGGATCATCAAATCCGAGGTCAAGGAGATGAAGAACGACGGCAAGACTGAATCCACCCCTGACCCTTCGGGTCCGGTGGAGGGCAAGGTTGTAAACCACCCGCAGGCAAGGCCTGCACCTACCCAGCCCGATGAGCCGACTGACGGCACCGACGTACCGCCGTCGAACCGCGCTTAACGCACAGTGGCACTGACGCGGGGCCCCAAAAACAACCCTGAGGGGCGGATGGCTCTTTGGGACCACCTCAAGGAGCTCAAGAACCGGCTGATCAAATCGGCTATTGCTGTGCTTCTTGCAGCAGTGGGCGGCTGGTTCCTCTACGATCCGGTGGTGGCCAGCCTCTCCGAACCGCTGGTCACCATTGCGCGCGAGACCGGTCGCACCGCGGTGCTGAACTTTGCCACTATTGCGGATCCTTTCGCGTTCAAGATCCAGATCGCCATCCAGATCGGCCTGGTAATTTCCAGCCCCGTGTGGATCTACCAGGTGTGGGCGTTCATCACCCCGGGCCTGACCCGGAAGGAACGCGGCTACACCCTCGGCTTTATGGCGGCAGCCGTACCACTGTTCCTGGCCGGGGTTTTTGTCGCCTGGCTCGTATTCCCGACCGTCGTGCGGGCGCTTCTCCAGTTCACGCCCGCCACCGGCGCCAACAATATTTCGGCGACTGACTACCTCACGTTCACCTCACAGATGCTCCTGATCCTCGGCATCTCGTTCCTGGTACCTGTGATTCTGGTGGGTATCAACATGGCGGGCGTGGTCCGGGGCAAGACCATCCTCAAGGCCTGGCGGATCATCGTCTTCCTGGTTTTTGTCCTCGCTGCCCTGGCAGCGCCGGGCACCGACGCCTTGTCCATGTTCCTGCTGGCAGCCCCGCTCCTGGTGCTGTTTTTCGCAGCGATCGGCCTGTGTATTTTCAACGACAAACGGCGTGATGCCCGGCTGGCGAAGCGCGCCGCCGAGACTGACGCGACGGCCGACACCGCGACGCCGGGCAGCGAACTGAAAAACCTGTAGCGCCGGGCGCACTAGGCTTGAGGTATGTCTATTTCCGAGCCGCTCTCGCCCTCTGAAAGTTACCGGGCCAGCGCGGAGCGCACAGCCGAGGCAGGCACCTATCTGGGCGGGTTTGTCCGCACCCTGGATTTTGAACTCGATGATTTCCAGCGGCTTGCCTGCAAGTCGCTGCAGGAGGGACGGGGTGTGCTGGTGGCGGCCCCCACCGGTGCAGGCAAGACCATCGTGGGTGAGTTTGCCATCTACCTAGCACTCGAACGCCATCTCAAGGCCTTCTACACCACGCCGATCAAGGCACTCAGCAACCAGAAATTCACCGAGCTCGCCGAGAAATACGGCGCTGAAAATGTGGGCCTGCTGACCGGGGACACCAGCATCAACGGTGACGCTCCCGTGGTTGTCATGACCACCGAAGTCCTCCGGAACATGCTCTACGCCGATTCGGACACGCTTGATGACCTTGGCTTTGTGGTCATGGATGAAGTGCACTACTTAGCGGACCGGTTCCGGGGCGCCGTCTGGGAGGAAGTCATCATCCACCTTCCCAGCGAGGTCCAGGTGGCATCGCTCAGCGCCACAGTGTCCAACGCCGAGGAGTTCGGGGCCTGGCTGGACACTGTACGCGGCGACACAGACATCATAGTGTCCGAGCACCGGCCGGTGCCCCTGTGGCAGCACGTGATGGTGGGCCGCCAGATTGTGGACCTGTTTGCCGGCGAAACCACCTTCGACGAAATAGCACCACCGGCGGACGCGGAAACCGGCGTTCCGGTCACGGCGCCCGAACGGCTGGACCCGGCCAGGGATGACACCTCCCGGCCAGGCTTCGAAGTGAACCCGGACCTGCTGGCGATGGCACGTAGCGAAAGCCAGCAGAGCATCAGCGGACGGTTCGGGCACGGCGGCCGGAGCCAACGCCGCCAGCACCGCCAGCGCGGTGATGAACGCCAGGGACAGGCTGCACCGCAGGGCGCTGTCCGGAAAGCAAGCCGTCCGCAGGTGATAGCCAGCCTTGACCGCCAGGACCTGCTGCCTGCAATCACGTTCATCTTCTCCCGGGCCGGCTGCGATGCGGCGGTAGCCCAGTGCGTTTCTTCGGGACTGTGGCTGACCACCGAGAAGGAGCAGCGGATCATCGCCCAGCGCGTGGATGAGGCCGGGCAGGACATCCCGTCCGATGACCTGGACGTCCTTGGCTTCTGGACCTGGCGGGACGGCCTGCTGCGTGGCTTCGCGGCGCATCACGCGGGTATGCTGCCAACTTTCAAGGAGGTAGTGGAGAAACTTTTCGTTGAAGGGCTTGTCAAGGCTGTTTTCGCCACCGAAACCCTCGCCCTGGGCGTGAACATGCCCGCCCGTTCGGTGGTTCTTGAGAAACTGGACAAGTTCAACGGCGAAGCCCACGTGGACATCACCGCGGGGGAGTACACCCAACTGACGGGCCGCGCCGGCCGCCGGGGCATCGACGTCGAAGGCCATGCCGTTGTCCTGTGGCAGCCAGGGACGGATCCTGCGGCCGTTGCAGGCCTCGCCTCACGGCGGACGTACCCGCTTAATTCCAGCTTCCGGCCCACCTACAACATGAGCATCAACCTCCTGGCGCAGTTCGGCCGCGCCCGCGCACGCGAGATCCTCGAATCGTCCTTTGCACAGTTCCAGGCCGACCGCTCTGTAGTGGGCCTGGCCAAGCAGGTGCGCAGCCGCGAGGAATCCCTGGCCGGCTACGCCAAATCCATGACCTGCCACCTTGGCGATTTCACCGAGTATGCGCGGTTGCGCCGGGAACTGTCCGACGCCGAGAACATCACCACCCGCAGCACCTCGCGGGCACGCAAGTCCTTGAACGAAGACTCATTGGCACGGCTCATGCCTGGCGATGTGGTGGACGTTCCCGGCGGGCGTGCCCCCGGGCCGGCCATAGTGCTCAGCTCGGACCATAGCGGCCGGGAACCACGGCCGGCTGTCCTGACCCTTGACAACCAGCTGCGCAGAATCGGCACCGAAGACCTCGAAGGCCCCATCGCGCCGCTGACCCGGATCCGTATTCCAAAAACCTTCAACGCCAAAGTACCCAAGTCCCGGCGGGACCTGGCATCTTCTGCGCGGAACGCATTGCGCGAAAACCGTCCGCCCGCGCCGGGCCGCTCCACCGATTTCGGCTTGGCGGCAGTCCTGCCCAATCAGGAAAAGCGGATTACCGAGCTTCGCCGGGCCCTCCGCGCCCACCCCTGCCACGGCTGCAGTGAGCGCGAAGACCATGCCCGGTGGTCTGAGCGCTGGTGGAAGTTGCGCCGCGAGACGGACGCCCTGGTCCGCCAGATCCAGGGCCGGACCAACACCATCGCCAAGACCTTCGACCGGGTCTGCGATGTCCTTTCGGCTTATGGCTATCTGGAGACAGGAGCTGACGGCCGCCAGGCGATCAGCCCCGACGGCCAGCGGCTGCGCCGGATCTACGGTGAGAAGGACCTTCTGATTTCGCAGTCACTGCGGCTGGGCGCCTTCGATGACCTCGACGCCGTCGAGGTTGCCACCTTGGCCACTGTGCTGGTGTATCAGGCCAAACGCGAGGACCGGGGCCTCCGCCCGCGGATGCCGAGTGTCTCGCTTGAAACGTCTGTGGATGTGGTGGTCCGGGAGTGGTCAGCACTCGAAGACGTGGAGGAACAGAACAAACTTCCGCTGACCGGCGAGCCCGAACTGGGGCTGATGTGGCCGATGTACAAGTGGGCCAAGGGACGGCACCTCCAGGACGTGCTCAGCGGCACGGACCTCGCGGCCGGCGACTTTGTCCGCTGGGTCAAACAGGTGATCGACCTCCTGGACCAGCTCGCCAAAATCCCTGGACTCGACCCGCGCCTGGCCCGGTTGTGCGCCGAAGCCATCTCGCTCATCCGCCGCGGCGTGGTGGCGTACTCCTCAGTCCTCTGATTCACCTCAGTCCTCTGATTCACCGGCAGCCGACTGCCCACCCTAATTCCAGGAGCTTGACTGCATGACCAACCACCCCTCAACCGTGCCCGTTCCCGCTGAGCGGAAAGTAGTCCTGTACCGCAACGGCTCGGTCTATACAGCGGCGGACCCCTTTGCTACCGCCATGCTGGTGGACGGGGACACCGTTGCATGGGTGGGCTCCGAGCAGGCAGCATCCTCCATTGCCGACAGTTCGATGGAGATCATCGATCTGAAGGGCGCCTTGGTGGCGCCAGGTTTTGTGGACTCCCACGTCCACCTCACCGAATCCGGTATTGCGCTGGGATCCCTGCAGCTGGCAGGGGTCCGCTCAGCCAGGGAACTGCTCGACGCCGTCGCATCCTTCAAAGGCGATGGGCCGGTACTGGGTCACGGGTGGGATGAGTCCACGTGGGCTGACCCCGCCATGCCGGCAGCCGACGAGCTGGAGCGCGCTGCCGGGGGCCGCCGCGTATTCCTGTCCCGGGTGGACTCACACTCGGCCCTGGTGTCTTCCTCGCTGGCGGCCGCTGCCGGACTTTCCGGCCTTGACGGCCTGACGTCCGGATCGCAGGTCACGAAGGCTGCCCATGTAGCGGCCCGCCAGGAAGCGCGGCGGCTCCCGGAGTCCACGCTCCGTGACTATCAGCAGCGCACCCTGACGGAGGCCGCCGAAAATGGCTACGTGGCTGTGGTGGAGATGGCCGCGCCGCATATCGGCGGCGTAGCCGACCTCAGAGTCGCCACAACCTGGAACAGCGCCGGCGGGACCGCTGCGCCCGAGGTCCTGCCGTACTGGGGCGAACTGGCCACCTCCCAGGAGCATGCCCGGACACTGCTTGACGGGCTTGGCGTCCCGGTGCGCGGCCTGGCCGGCGACCTGAACATTGACGGCTCCCTCGGGTCCCGGACTGCAGCTGTGCGTTCGGACTACTGCGACGCCGCAGGGGAGCGCGGAAGCCTGTACCTCTCTGCTGAACAGGCTGCCGCGCACCTGGCCGCCTGCTCGCTGCTGGGGATCCAGGGCGGCTTCCACGTCATTGGCGACGCCGGTCTTGACGCTGCATTGAAGGCACTGGAGCTGGCGTCCGCGGAAGTGGGGGAGCAACGGATACGGGCGGCGGGCCACCGTTTTGAGCACGTGGAAATTGCCGACGCCGACGCCATCCGGCAACTGGCGCAGTACTCGGTCACCGTCAGCGCCCAACCGGGATTCGATGCCGCGTGGGGGCACGACGGCGGGATGTACGAACAGCGCCTGGGTTGCCGGAGCCGTTCTATGAACGCGTTCGCCTCGTTCTACTCAGCAGGCGTCCCCATCTGTTTCGGCAGCGACAGCCCCGTGACAGCGCTTCGTCCGTGGTCAAGTGTCCGCGCTTGCCTGGAACACCACAACCACGACGAACGGATCTCCGCACGGGCAGCTTTCCTGGGCCACACCCGGGCAGGCTGGCGCGCCGCGAAGTATCACAATCCGATGGCCGGCCAGCTGGTACCGGGCGCGCCGGCGAGTTTCGCGGTCTGGGACGTTGAGGAGCTGATGGTCCAGGTGGCGGATGGACGCGTGCAGTCCTGGAGCACGGATCCCCGGGCCCGCACACCGCTGCTGCCAGCGCTCGACACGGGTACCGACCCGGCTTGCCTCCAGACGGTGCGGGACGGCAAGGAGCTCTTCTCGAGTCCTGGCCTGCGTTCCTGACACGGTAGACAGTTCATTCATAACTGATCGCCCTATAATAGGAAGTTGTGCCTGCCAGCCAGCTACCCAGCTGTTGATCAGCCGCTCCGACCGCTCCCCTCCAGGAAAGGCCCTTTGTGCGCGTCCTCACCATCATTCCGACTTACAACGAGCTGGAATCGCTGCCGATAACCCTTCAACGCCTGCGGGCAGCCGTGCCCGCCTCGGACGTGCTGGTGGTGGACGACAACAGCCCGGACGGCACCGGAGAGCTGGCTGACGGCTTTGCAGCCGAAGACTCACAGGTCCACGTCCTGCACCGCAAGGGTAAGGAAGGACTCGGCGCTGCCTACATCGCGGGATTCAAATGGGGGCTGGATGCCGGCTACGACGTGTTGGTGGAAATGGACGCCGACGGCTCGCACCAGCCCGAGCAGCTCCCACAACTGCTCGAAGCCGTTGAACAGGGCGCCGACCTCGCCATGGGCTCACGCTGGGTTCCGGGTGGCAGCGTGGTCAACTGGCCGCTGTACCGGCAGGCAATCTCGCGCATTGGAAGCACCTATGCGCGGCTGATGCTGGGCCTGAAGATCAAGGACGTCACGGGCGGCTACCGCGCCTTCCGGCGCACCACATTGGAAAAGCTGAACCTGGATCAGGTCGATTCTGTGGGTTATGGGTTCCAGGTGGACCTGGCGTGGCGGGTGGCCAAGATGGGGCTCCGGATCGAGGAGCGTCCCATCACGTTCGTGGAGCGGGAGCTTGGGGCATCCAAGATGAGCGGCAACATCGTTGTTGAGGCCATGATCAATGTCACCAAGTGGGGCCTGCTGGCTCGGTGGAACAAGCTCACCGGGAAAAGCGCAACCTAAGAACCGCAACCTAAGAGCACTGCACAGCGCAAAAAGAGCCGGCCCGGCAACGCGATCACGTTGCCGGGCCGGCTTTTTCAATTCGTCAGACCGCCTCAAGGGGCGATGCTGTACCTGAGGGTTGGGTCAGGCACTGCGCCGTTCGCCGCGGCGTTCGCGCAGGATGGTCAGCCGATCCTCGAGGATCTGCTCCAGTTCCGGGAGGGACCGGCGCTCCAGGAGCATGTCCCAGTGCGTGCGGACAGCTTTTTCGTTGCTGGTGTCGGGGCGTTCCCCGTCCACGAGAAGCGCTTCCTTGCCGGTCTTGGAAACCCACACAGGAGGAATTTCTGCCTCTGAGGAGAAGGTGACAAAAACCTGCTCGCCGTCCTCGCACCGGTATTCGACACGCTGACGCGGGGCCGGCTCAACGCCGGACTCGGTCTCCATGCTCTGCGCGCCAAGGCGCATACCCCGCAGGCTGCGATCGCTCATGTTTTCTCCCTCTGGTCGGTTCGCGAAGCAGGGCTCCGCGCATGCCGGCGCGACATTACCGCTCCGGACTTCTGTGTTCACTGTGCTGCATCATAAGTTTCAACGCTTCGCGCAGCTTTCTTGTTCCAGTGGATCCAATCCGACCGGACAAATATACAATTATACACCGCGCCGGAGGCGCCGGTGCGCCGCCTCGCAGACGCAAGGCGGCGCAGTCATAAAGCGGTGCGGTCACATCAGGAGCCGGGCTGCCTCGCAGGTTCTTCGTCGAAGAGACCGCCACCGGAGCGCGGATCGGGATTGGTGCCGCCCAGTGCGTTGCCAATGCCCTTCAAAGCCTCGCCGACCTCACTGGGGATGATCCACAGCTTGTTGGAAGAGCCTTCTGCCAGCTTCGGCAGTGTTTGCAGGTACTGGTAGGCAAGAAGCTTCTGATCGGGGTTGCCCTTATGGATGGCATCAAACACCTTTTGGATGGCCTGCGCTTCACCGTCTGCCCTGAGGATGGCTGCTTTGGCGTCACCTTCGGCAGCGAGGATGGATGCCTGCCGCTGGCCTTCGGCGGTGAGGATGGCGGACTGCTTGGTGCCCTCCGCGGTGAGGATCGCGGCGCGGCGGTCGCGCTCGGCCCGCATCTGCTTTTCCATCGAGTCCTGGATGGAGTGCGGCGGATCGATCGCCTTGAGCTCAACGCGGGAGACCCGGATGCCCCAGCGGCCGGTTGCCTCGTCGAGGACACCGCGCAGCTGACCATTGATCTGGTCACGCGACGTGAGCGCTTCCTCCAGGTTCAAACCACCGACGACGTTACGCAGCGTGGTGGTGGTGAGCTGCTCCACGGCCTGGATGTAGTTGGCGATTTCGTAGGTGGCCGCGCGCGGATCGGTGACCTGGAAGTAGACCACCGTATCGATGGACACCACCAGGTTGTCTTCGGTGATCACCGGCTGCGGGGGAAAGGAAACCACCTGTTCCCTGAGGTCAAGCAGCGGCAGGAGCCTGTCCACGAAAGGGATCAGGATGGTGAGGCCCGGGTTGAGGGTCCGCTGGTACTTTCCAAGCCGTTCCACAACGCCGGCCCGCGCCTGCGGGATGATCCGCACCGAACGGACCAAAACAATAATTACGAACACGATCAGGACCACCAGCACAATGGCCAGGGCGGCTCCGCCTGCGTTATCCATACATCTCCTTTTTCCCCAGTTGACAGTGAAGCTGTATCTAGGACGGGTTGGCTTGCTCCGGCGGGGCCGAAACCACAGCCGTGGCCCCGTCAATGGCCGAAACTACGGCCTTCTGGCCCGCGGGCAGGACCACTCCGGCGGACCGGGCGCTCCAGACGTCGCCGCCGATCTTCACCAGGCCACCGGTGGAGCTGACGGCTTCCATGACCAGGGCCTGCTCGCCGATGAGCCGGTCCACGTTGGTGCGCTGTTCAGAGGGCCCCTTTTTCAGGTGGCTGAGGGCAACCGGGCGGACAAAGGCGATCATCAGCAGGGAAACAACACAAAAGACCACAATCTGCAGCCAGAGGTCAGCGCCGGCAAAGTCAGCGACGACGGCCGCCAGCGTTCCGCCGCCAAGCATGATGAAAAAGAGGTCCAGGGTGATCATCTCGATCACCGCGAAAGCGAGGAAAGCGGTGAGCCACAAGGCCCACCAGTTTTCGCCGAGCCATTCAAACATTCCGTCCCCTTCGACCGCGGCCGATTTCCGGTAAGTGTGCTTTCATCCTAGTCCGCTGGCAGGCCGGGCGGCAGGTGGCCCCGGAGGCCAGCGAGGGAACGTGGCCAAGTCGTTACGAGGCGTCCGTTGCAAGCCGGAACACGGTGATCCTGAACATGGCGTCCACCGCAGCCGCCGCGTCCCCGGCGCCGAGGCCGGAGGCCAGCGCTGCCCGGTCCAGATGATGGCCGGCAGGCCCCATAAACGCCAGGTCGGCGATCTGCGCGGGCGTGAGCATCATCCGGATATCAATGTCCTGGGCGGAGTCTGGTACGAAATGGGCGGCCAGCGCCCCGGCCAGCCGGGTGTCCTTATCGTCCTCTATTGACAGCATTCCCGTGCTCTCGGCGACGGCGGCCAGGTGCCCTGCACGCGGCGTGACCACTACCAGCCTGCCGCGCGGGCGAAGGACCCGCGCGAACTCCGCCGCGTTGCGGGGCGCAAAAATGACCATAACGGCGTCGACCGCTGCATCAGCCAGGGGCAGCGGCTGCCACACATCGCAAACCAGGCAGAGAGCCTCCGGATTGATCCGGGCGGCGCGGCGCAGCGCAAACTTGGAGATATCAAGCGCGACGGCGGTGCAGCGCTCCGTTGTCCGCCTTACCTCATCGAGCACTACCCGGAGGTACTGCCCCGTCCCTGTTCCGGAGTCCAGGACAGTAAATTCGCCCCGAGGGGTAACCATCCGGGCGATGGTGCCCGCAACAGCCTCCGCCAGCGGACGGTAATGCCCGGCGTCGAGAAAGTTGAACCGGGATGCCACCATCTCCGCACTGTCAGCTTCGAAAACCGTCCCCTTGCCAACCAGCAGGTTGTAGTACCCCTGACGTGCCGCGTCGAAGCTGTGCCCGGCTCCGCACACCAGCGCCCCGCGGGACGCACCTGGGTTTTCGGAACCATAAAGGGGGCCCCCGCAGACCGGACAACGCAGCAGCAGGGGAGGGGTGGACGGCATAGGCACCATCCTATGTGGCAGGCACGTTAGGCTCTCGTGGGTGAAGCCTGAACACCTCCCCCTGCTGAATTCCGTCTCCGCCCCGGCTGTCCATCCCGATGGAAGCCGGGCCGTAATCTCGGTCACCCGGCCGGATTTTGTTGCCGACGCCGCCGTGGGCCAGTTATGGAATGTTCCGCTGGACCCTGAGCAACTGCCCCGGCGGATTACCAGGGGTTTCCGGGACACTGCCCCGGCCTTCTCGCCGGACGGCCTGGTGCTGGCGTTCCTCCGGACGGACGGGCGGTCCTCGAAGGCCCAGCTCTGCATCGTGGAGGCTGAAGGCGGCGAGCCTCAGGTCATCACGGACAGGCTCCTGGGCGTGGAGGACTTCTCCTGGTCGCCTGATTCCCACCGGATCGTCTTCTGCTCCCGTGAGCCGGACCCGGGACGGTACGGCAGCAACGAGGACATAACCCCGGAGGCAGAGGAGCCACGGTTCATCAGCTCCTTCCAGTACCGCCTGAACGGTGTGGGGTACACCCGGGACAAGCCTCGTCGGCTGTTCATGGTGGACGTCCCCGAGCTCGGCGGCGAGCCTCCGGTCCAGCACCTGAGCCGCCCAGTGAATCATGCCCGTGAGGAGCGCCACGCGACAGTGCCGGCCGCCCGCCTCTTGACGTCCTTCGCCGCCGACCTGAGCGGCGGTGTCATGAGTACTGATGGAGCATGGGTCTATTTCATCGCCGACGAACCCGGGATCGATCAAGACCTGTCCACCCGCGTCTTCAAGGTACCTGCCACGGGAGGCGAGCCACTCGCTGTAGAGCCGGCAGACGCCCCAGCCCGGAAAGTGCTTGCTGTCCGGCAATCGCGGGACGGCCACTGGCTGTTCTATATTGCCCAGGATCTGGGGGAATCGGGCAGGGACTTCGTGGCGAGGAATTCGGTGCTGTACTGCCTCCCGGCCGCCGGAGGGACTCCGGTGCCGCTCAGCGACCCTGAGGTCATGGATATCTCCGCCCCTGGAAGCCGGATTGAACTCCGCGGCCCGGACCGTGCCTTGGTGCTCAATAACGCGCAGGGCACTGTGGAGCTCCTCGAGTTGGGTGCCACCGGCGGGCATGCCCTCCTGGTGCATGGGGACAAGGTGGTAACCGGGGCGGCGTGGGCCGGGGGCTCGCTGGTTGCTGCCTTCAGCGATCCGTCCACGGCCGGTGATGTGGCAGTGCTCGACGACGGTCAGCTGCGGCTGTTGACCGACTTTTCGGCTGGCCTGCGGACGCAGGCTGACCTGGTGGTTCCGGAGGAGCTGACCTTTAATGCCCCGGACGGTTATCCCGTCCATGGCTGGCTGGTCCGTCCTCCCGGCAAGGGTCCGCACCCAGTGCTACTGAACATCCATGGCGGCCCGTTTGCGCAGTTCACCGTTGGGCTCTTCGACGAGGCCCAGGTCTACGCTGCGGCGGGATACGCCGTCCTGATGTGCAATCCGCGGGGCTCCGCCGGTTACGGCCGGGACCACGGACTGGCCATCAAGGGCCGGTTCGGCACCGACGACCGGCAGGACATCATCGCCTTCCTCGACGGCGCACTCGCAAAATTCCCGGCGTTGGACTCTGACCGGCTGGGAATCATGGGCGGCTCGTACGGCGGGTATCTCACTGCCTGGACCATTGCCCATGACCACCGGTTCGCGGCAGCCATCGTGGAGCGCGGATTCCTTGATCCGGTCAGTTTCGAAGGAACAGCCGATATTGGCTGGTACTTCGGGCACGAATATCTCGGTGAGTCGCCTGCTGACGTTGCGGCCCAAAGCCCGCTTCACCACGTGGACCAGGTACGGACCCCCACCCTGGTGATCCACAGTGAAAACGACCTCCGGTGCCCGCTGGAACAGGGCCAGCGCTACTTCACGGCACTGAAACGGCGCGGCATCGAAACCGGACTCCTGGTTTTTCCCGGTGAAGACCATGAACTCTCCCGCTCAGGAACGCCTAAGCACCGCCGCCAACGCTTCGAGCACATCCTGCGCTGGTGGGCAAAGTTCCTTCCCACGGCAGCCAATCCGGCGGGCGAAGGACAGGGCTGAGTGGCATGGTGTTCAGGGCAGGAAGCCCAGGGCTGCGCGTGCCTTTCCAATGCCGGGCTCGGCCCAGTGCGCAGCGTACTCGGCGTTGCCGCTCAAGGATCTCAGCTCGGCGCGGTCGACGTACAGGGTGCCGTGCAGGTGGTCGGTCTCGTGCTGGACTATCCGCGCCTGCCAGCCCTCGAATTCACGTTGTGAGCCCAGTCCCTCGGGTGTTTGGAACTGCAGCAGCACGCGTTCATGGCGCACCACCACGGCCTGGAGTCCGCTGAGGGAAAGACACCCTTCAAAGAACGCGGCGGTCTGGTCACCTACGGGGCTGTACCGCGGATTGAGGATCGCCAGAAAGTCCAGCGGGGATCGGTGACGTAGGGCGGCCGCCTCCGGGTCGACGTCGTACTGGTCCTCCAATACGGCCACTTGAAGCGGAATCCCGAGTTGCGGTGCGGCGAGACCGACCCCGGGGGCTTCGTGCATCACTCGGCGCATCACAGCTATCAGCTGCTCGAGTTCACCGGGGCTGATCTGGCCATCGAACAGCGCGGCCTCCTGGCGCAGCACCGGGTGGCCGGCCTGGACAATAGGCGGCAATGACTCTGCTGAGAGAATCGCCTGTACGCATTCCCGGATCTGCGCGGGCGTGAACGGGGTGGGCGGTGAGGCGGCGGTCATGCTGAAATCCTATAGTCGGGGACGCATGAGACGGATGGTTCAGCTAGTGTCGAACCCATGGCTGAACTGATCTCGACGGAACCCTCGCCACGGGAGCACGTCCTGGAATTTGTCCGGACCCTTGAAGTAGGAGGGGGAAGCCAAGCCATCCGGCGCTTCCTGGCCGAGGACTTTGTCCTCCTGGAGGCGCCGCATCTGCTCGCTCCTGAGGGTTCCACCCGGACACTGGAACAGGTTCTTGCCGGTGCTGATCAAAGTGGTCAGGTGGTGTCCGGCCAGAAGTTCGAGATCCGGCGGACCACCTGCGAGGGCGGGCGGGTTGTTGTCGAGGCGGATTGGTCCGCCACGTTACTGATGGACCTGCGGCACTGGGACGCAGGGGAGACCCTTCGCGCCCGGACGTCGTCGGTCTTCGAAGTGCGTGACGGCAGGATCGTCAGCCAGGACAGCTACGACTGCTACTTCCTGAACTCCTGACCGGAACCGGCGGCGGCTCCTGCACTGTCATTGCATGGTGAACCGGCGGGCCACCAGCCTGTTGGCAGCGGGGATGCCGGCAACGGCCCCGATGGCGTGGCTTCTCAGGGCCAGGAGTGGCCGGGGTAAGGGCCGGCCCAACGTCATGTTCACTTCAGACTGCCACCGCGCAAGCCTCGCCGCTTTCCGGCGGCCCGCCGCGTACGCCTGCAGGCGGCGTCCAACGGGTTCCCCGGCCAGAGCGGCGCAAATGAGCGGCGCCAGTTCCGCCGCATCGAGCCAGCCGAGATTCATGCCCTGCCCGCCGATCGGGCTAATCTCGTGGGCGGCATCCCCGATCAGCACCGCACGCCCGGCTACAGACCTCTGGGCCATGGCAGAACGTGGGCTGAAGGCACTGAGCATCGTATTGGTGGCGGGTTCCGGCCGGACTCCGGTGCGGCGGTGCACGATCCGGGCCAGCTCGCCGGCGTCCGGCACCTGGGTGGGCCGGTCCACTCTGGCCACCCAGCGCCGCACACCGCCCGGCAGCGGAAAGGACTCCACGATCCCGCCGGCCTCGAGGTACAGCACGGCCTCCTGACGGTGGCCGCCGGAGTCTTCGAAATCGCCCATGACATAGTGGTCCGGGTAGCTTCTGGGACGTGCCTTGATACCGAGCAGTCCCCGCACGGATGACCGGGAACCGTCAGCGGCGACCAACAGCTGAGCGGACAGCCTGGTGGAGGGGTTCCGGCCGCCAGGGCCGGGGGTGCCGTCAATGGAAACGGTGACCCGGCCGCCGTCGTCCGCTATATCCGTGACCCGGGCGCCCCTTACCAGGGCCGAGCTGTCCAGGTGGTTCACGCGCTCCTCCAGCAGGGTCTCGGTGGTGAACTGGGGGAGTGAGAGGACAAAAGGGAAGCGGTCCGAAACCGGGGCGAAGGACATTGAGCCCAGGGTCCTGCCGCCGCTGATGGCAACGCCGCGGCGGATCTGCACACCCGCTTCCACCATCGTGTCCGCAACTCCCGCGCTCTCCAGCGCGGCGAGGGCAGGCGGGTGGATGCCGATGGCCCGTGAGTGCAGGTCCCGGCCTGTCCGTTGTTCCAGGATCCTGACCTTCACACCTTCCTGAAGGAGCAGCGCGGCGAGATACAGCCCCACCGGACCGCCGCCGACGATCAGCACCTCAACCATGGCGGGCCTGCGTGCTGTGTTGCGCCGGGCGGTGCACCAGCACCTGGTGGAAAGGGGATTGGGGGCGGACGTGCCAGCCGGGGGGAGCGGCGGTGCGCAGTTCCGCAGGTGTGTAGCTGCGGCGGATGGAGACCAGGCCGTCGGGGCGGATAAAGGAGCCGCGGAATGGCAGGGCTGCCAAGGAGAACAGGGCGTAGGCTGCCGGGTTCCGGCGAAGGTCGTTGTGCAGGCACAGTCGGTTGGCCAGATTTTGCGAGTCTGCCAGGAATGCCGCCAGTTCCGCCGGCTGCAGGTGGTGAAGGACGTGGTTGGAGATCACCACGTCATAGCGGCCGCCTTCCCGGACCAGATCAGCGCTGGTTGCCTGGCGGAAGTACATCGACTGCGTTTTCCTCCGGGCTGCGTAGCTGACGGCCCGCGGATCCGGATCGATGCCGGTGATCTCCACCTGCAGGTTGTCCCGCGCGGACCAGCCGGCAAGCAGCTGTGCGACGTCCCCGCCGCCGCATCCGATGTCCAGGACCGTGGTGAGACGATCCGCCGACAGAAGAGGGCGGAGCTCCCGGACATAGAGCAGGCGCCAGCCGGAAAAGAGCCGGTTAACCAGGCCGAACTGCCTGTACGTCCGTTCGAGCCTCACCGGGTCACAGTCCGGCCGGTCCATCATTTCGACGGCGTCAACAGAGCGCTGCCGCATCTGGAACATGCGATCAAGCCAGCGACGCTGTTGCTGCCGTTCGTCGGACCTGCGGGGCGCCACCCGCCACCCGGAGCTTGGTGAACAGGCCTGTCTCCACAGTGAGCCCGGGGCCGAACGCCATGGAGCAGATGCGTTCACCGCCCTCCACAGCGGGCTGCTCCAGGATGTGTCGAAGGACGAAGAGCACGGTGGCGCTGCTCATATTGCCGTAGTCACGCAACGTGTCCCGGGCAGGAACGAGTTGCTGGTCCGTGAGCTCAAGGCGGTTCTGGACCTTGTCCAGGATGCTCCGGCCGCCCGGATGAATGGCCCAATGGCGGATGTCCCGGTAGGGGAGGCCGCTCAGCGCCGGGTCCCGGTCCAAGAGCGGTTTGAGGGCGCCGATGATGTGGTCATCGATGATGTGCGGGACGTAACTGCCGAGGATCATTTCGAAGCCGTGATCGCCGATGTTCCACGCCATGGCTTCCTCGCCCACCGGCGTCAGGACGGTTTCAAAATGGTCCAGCTGCATCAGGGCAGGTGCCTCTGGATCGTCCCGGGACGTCACAATGGCGGCTGCGGCGCCGTCCGCGAACAGAGCCGAACCCATGATGGTGTCCGGATCGTTCGAGGTCCGCACGTGCAGGGAACACAGTTCGGCACACACCACCAGGACGACGGCATCCGGGTCAGCCTCGCAGAACGATTTGGCGGCGCGCAGTGCCGGGAACGCGGCATAACAGCCCATGAAGCCAAGGTGATACCGCTGGACGGCCGGGTCCAGCCCCAGCGCCCGGACAATCTTGTAGTCAGGACCTGGGTTAAAGAAGCCTGTGCAGGAGACCGTAATGACGTGGGTTATGTCAAGCAGCGTAAGGTCCGGGCAGGCCTCGACGGCGGCCCGGGCGGCATCGATGAAGAGTTTGGTGGCTTCGCGGGCGAAGATGTCGTTGCGCACCTGGGTGGTGGGGTTCAGCAGGAGACCGGTTGCGGGATCGAAGAACTGGGGATCGTCCGAGCGGAAGGCCATGGTCATTTCTTCGACCGCTGTATGGCGGGTCCCGATGGCGGCCGAATCAAAGCAGGTGTTCACCAGCCGCGAGCCCAATCTGGTCAGGCCCGGCTGGGCTGCAAAAACATCCCGGGCTTCTGCCTGGATCAGCACAGTGGGCGGAACAGCGGTTTCGAGTGAACGCAGATAGACCGTCATTGGTTCATTCTTGGCGAGCCTCCCCGATTAGACAATGGCAGGGGCAGTCCGGAGCACGAGGATGCTTGGCCCTTGACGGACGTTAGGACCCTGTTGCCGGACAGAGGCGCGGGGCCTGCAATATTCACCGACCCCGCTTCCGTGCCCAGCATGGGACCAATCGACTGTTGCTACTGCTTCAGGAGTGCACTGCCGTAGCCGGCATCGCACTTGCCGTCATGGATGACGCCCGCCCCTGATGCCACAACGTAGTTGCTTGCCGGGTTGAAGACGGCCGTGTGGACGTCGGTGACCTTGCTTGCGCAGTTATCAGCCTCGGCTGAACTCATGCTCTGCCCGCCGATCCACATGTCGATCCAGATGCTGGAGTTGGTGCCGTGCACGTTGGTGCCCTGGTGGCACGGGCCGTTCTCGGGATCGTTGCCGTCGCCGCAGGTGTCTTCAACGATGAAGTAGCGGCGGACGTCCGGAAGGTAGATCCTTGTTCCCGCCGGGAAGTCGAGCACGTCCTGGCCGGTGGCCAGTGAGTGCCCCACGGCGATGGTGATCGGGTCAGCGTACGTGCCGGTGCCGCCCGCAGTCTGGTGCAGTACCGGGTGGCTGATGGCCACCGAGCCTGCCGGGGTGTTGTCGTGCCAGGTGTATGCCGTGGTGTAGGCGGTGTTGACGATCTGCTCGGAGGACGACGCCGGCTGGACCGGCGCGGGGGCGGGCTTTGGAGCTGCAGGGACGACGGCGGCAGCGGCAGCCGGTGCGGGAATGGCAGCCGGTGCGGGAATGGCCGCCGGTGCCGGGCTCGCGGCCTTAGCCTCGGCTTCTGCCTTCCGGGCTGCTGCTTGCTCGGCGGCTGCCTTCTCAGTTTTGGTTTTCTCAGCAGCCGCCTCTGCGGCGGCTTTTTCGACGGTGGCGGCTGCTGCGGCTTTTGCCGCTTTCTCGGCGGCCGCGCGCTGGGAGGCGCCAACCTCGCCGGACTTGTCAGTTCCCGCGCTGGAGCTGACTTCAATCCCGGCGCCGACCGGCACGGAAGACTGAACGGGGGAGGTGGGGGAGCCGGTTACAGCGCCACACGCCGAGGTCGCGAGTAGGACCGAGAGCATGCCGGCGGCCAGCAGATGTTTTCTGCGCATGGAAATAAAGCCTCTTCATCGGTGCGAAAACGGGCGGTCCAACAGGAATAAGTCACGCCCGGATCCTGGCCTGCGGAATGCAAGGCGTTGCCGCCTGGGACTTATCACACGCGAAGAATTGGGGGAGACCTTGCGGTACGTGTGCGCCAACCAGTGACCTAAACGTTACCTTTTTCGTCGCGGGAGAAGCCAATCTTCGGCGTGTCCACCCCCCTAAGTCAGGATGCACCGCGAGGTCGTGGCTGCAAGGCCCACGCTGAACCCTCGTGAATTATGTCAACCTGGTTCATTTTTCGAGCAGGGCATCACCCCAGATCTATCGTGCCCCGGCAGCGATCTAAGCCAGAGATGACCAGCTTGAGGCAATGGTGAAAGGCGACAACGCCTTGCGCCGGCATCCCGCGCATCTAGCGGCTCAAGCTGAACGGCGCCTGATTGCCACGCGGCAGGTTTGATTTGGCAGGGAGACTGCAGGGTGCCTGTTTACTCAGGCTCGGGTATCAGCTTCTCGCAGCTACTTCTACACCGCTCAGAAAACGCCGATAATCTACATTATGTAAAGTAAAGCTGAAAGTGGCCTTCCGCTGGATGTCTTACTCATCCACGGTCAGCACCCGCCGGAAGTCAGAGTCCCGCGACTCGTAAAGATAATCATGACGCGCGAGACGGGTGTAGCGCTGGGGGTCGGCCACCACCGTTAGTTCGGGCACAGCGACATAAGCGGTCGTAATGTCGGCGCTCTCACCGATGGCCAGTTCAAGCCGCCGGATAGGCAGCGTATTGCTCAGCGGTGAGACGGCAATATCCACTTCGCGGGCCGCCTCGAGGTCGTTCCGCTCGCGGCCGTCCACCATCCACACCGTGCCGTCAAATTCGACCCGAAGCGTTCGAGACCCAAGCACGAGGGACAACGAACGAAACTGCCAGCGGTCGTCATGGGGGCGCAGATGACTGATGTCACCGCTTCAAATCCTGGTGCCGCAACTGAATGCCCGCCGCAATGACCTTTGGCCCTTGTCCCAGGCCCCTCCCCCGGCAGAATCTGTCACTATGAAGGCCATGAACCCCGAACCAATGCTGGTCCAGTGCGCTGAGCAGCCCGCCGCCGTCGTGCGCGAACGGGTCCCGATGACTGCCCTGACTGATTTCTTCGGGCGCGTGTACGCCATGGTGGCCGCAGAGGCTGCGAGGCAAGACGTCCAGCTGGCCGGTCCGCCTTTCGCCCTCTACCGCGGGACGCCAGCGGAAACGGTCGACGTCGAAGCGGGCTTTCCGATCAACGGCACCTTCGCGGACACCAGGTCAGTCGTTGGCGGCATCCTCCCTGCGACCGAGGCCTACGAGGCGGTGCACACAGGACCCTACGACACTCTGGAGCGCACCTATACTGCCCTCCAGGAACAGATCAAGGCGGCGGGTAAAACACCTTCGGAAATGATGTGGGAATACTATTTGAACGGTCCCTCGGACGGGCCCGATCCACAGAACTGGCAGACCCGGGTCATATGGCCGGTGGCCTGATGCCCAAGATCCTCAGGCTGCTGCTGGTGGTGTTCGCCATGCTTGTGGGCGGGGCCCCGGCAGCCTTTGCCGTCACCCCGGTGGACGTAGTGGTGGAGGACCGGGCCGGGATCCTGGACCGCAATACGCTGGTCCCGGCAATCAACGCGATCGAGTTCTACTCCCCCACCAAAGTTGCCGTCTACACCTACAACGGAAGCGCCGCAGACAACCTCAATGAAGAGGTTCTCAGGTTTGCCCGCACGGAACACCCGGAGTGGATCAGCGCAGACGGGCAGAAGTGGGCGGACGGGCTGTACATCTTCGCCCTGGACCCGGTGGGGCGGCACGTGGGCACCTACATGGGTGAGGACCGCAAGGTTTCCCTGGAGCTACGCGATGATATCCAGAACGCCACCAAGGACCTCCTGCGGGATGCCCAATGGACGGACGGAACCATCGCCGGGGTCCGGCGCGGTGCCGAACTGATCAACCAGCCCTGGTACCGTTCAGCAGCCTTCGTGATCACGGCGTGGGTGACCGGAGCGCTGGCCGCACTGGGGGCGGGCGCGTGGTTCATTGTGAGGGCCGTAACAAGGGCCGGCAGCCGGAAGGAGGTCGAGCGCGGAGACCGCAGCTACGCCAGCGTCAGCACTGACCTGGACGTCACGGAGCTGAACGCCAGCACCATTCCCGAGGATTCCCGCTACGGCAGCAGTGTCCTCGAAAAGCACCGCACATTCCTCAACCGGTACAACGCCGCCACCGAACTGTCGAACCGCGTTCACGCCCTCACACCCAGGGCCCTCAGCCGCAGATCCAGCCTCAAACTTGCCCGCGAATATGCCGACGCGGCCGCTGAACTCGATGCCCTCGACGACGTCATTGCCGACAGCAATGCGCTGCTGAACCGGGGAAACACCTGGCCCACAGCATGGGACCGGCAACTGGCGCCGTTCCGAAACGACCTGGCGGGACTGGAACAGCTCTTGAACAAACGCAACGGGCAAGGCGACTCAGCCACCGCCGCAGCCCTTCGGTCCTTCCGCGACCAGAGCATCCGCGATATCGAGCACTGGACCGCCCAGCTTGCTGACGGGACAATTACCCCCGAAACGGCACTGGACCGCCTCCGCGATGCGCGTACCCACCTGTCCACGCTCCTGAAGAGCCATGCAGAAACCGTCATCGAGGGCTTTGCCAAAACCGAGCGGGAAGCCAAGCTCATGCGCAAGGAGATGCAGGAGGCTCAGGAAGGCCTGGACCACCGCCGGCGGACCTACGAACCAAGCATCCTTGGAACGGTTTACCCGTCCTACTACTTCTTCTCGGTTCCGGTCTTCAATTCAGGCTTCAACACCGGCGTCGGGAGCGTCAACGCAGCGCGCGGCGGCGGTGGCACCACAGGCTACGGCAGCAGCGGCGGGAGCTTCTCGGGTTCAGGCAGCTCCTCCAGCTTCTAAATGGCCCTTGGTGACCTTTGGCCCTACAGGTACTGACCGCCGCACCGCAGGCTGGAAGCCCAGCCAACAGAGAGGCCAGCCGTGTTAATGTCCAAACCGATCGCCGTCGCCACGAACGACTCCGAGCAAAGCCAGGCGGCGGTGACCTGGGCGGCACAGCGCGCTGCAAGCGCCGGCCTCCCCCTGATCATCCTGCACGTCGTTGACATCCGCTGGGTTGCCGAGCCGATCCCCTGGACCGGCGTGCTGCTGGAAAAGGGCGAAGAGCTCCTGGAGACCGCTGCGGGGCGGGTCCGGGGCACTGTGCCGATCGAGATCACCACGAAACTCCTTGAAGGCAGCGTTGCCGGGGCATTGGGCAAGTATTCGGGGAAAGTGGCCATGCTGGTGGTGGGGTCCGGGGGCACCCATCTGGGCGGTTCGCTGACTGACCGGGCGCTTCAGGTGGCCGCCGCCGCCAAGTGTCCCGTCGCCGTCGTCGGCATGCATGACCTGCAGGGACGCAGCGGAGTGCTGGTAGGCGTTGACGGCTCGGAGGAATCCACGCAGGCAGTCGCGTTCGCCGCCGCCGAGGCAGACCGGCACGGGCAGGAGCTGACAGTGCTGTACGCCTTCAGCGGCCCCAACCGCTGGGTCCGGTCCGGCCTGCCCACCAGCAGCCTTGCTGAACTGATTGTCGAAGAGGAACAGATTGTCCTTTCTGAAGCTGTCTCAGGCCTCCGCGAGGATTACCCGGACCTGGTGGTGCACAAGGTCCTGGAAACCGAGAAGGAGCCCGCCCAGGCACTGGTTGATGCAGCAGCACACGCTCAATTGCTGGTGGTGGGCAGCCGTGGCCGGGGCGGCTTCAAGCGGCTGTTGCTCGGCTCCACAGCGCACGCCGTTTTGACGAACCTGCCGTGCCCGACAGTCATCACACCCGTCCGACGCGTGAAACACCTGAAGTAGGGTCCGGGCAATGCAAAACAACGCATCAGCACCCGAAACCGAGGTCCTGGACATCCACGACTGCTGGAAATGCCTCCGCTCGGCGTCAGTGGGCAGGCTTGCCGTGACCACCGATGCCGGGCCCGAGATTTTCCCGGTGAACTACGTCCCCGATTACGGCACCGTTGTTTTCCGGACCGGGCCCGGCACCAAACTGGACGCCGCGCTGGCAGGCGGACCCGTCGTTTTGGAAGCGGACGGCCTGAACGCCTACGGAACCATTGCGTGGAGTGTGGTGGTCAAAGGAACGGCCAAGGTGGTGGACACTGAGGAAGACATTCGGGAGGCAGCCGAGGCCGGGCTGTCACCGTGGGAGCCGGGCAGCAAGGAGCACCTCGTCCGGATTACGCCGTCGGACGTCACCGGCCGCAGGTTCGTCATCACTGCGCCGGGGAGCTGGTGGCCGCCTTTGGACGCCACAGGAGACGTTGCGCCGAAATCCGGGAGCTGAGCGTACGACGCCGGCGCTCACCTCGCTGCGCCGACGCTGACCCGGGTGCCGCCCACCGCCGTCGGACGTCCTCCGCCGCCGCCGCGCAGCGCCCGGAGGGCGTTCAGGATGGTGGCCAGATCGACCAGTTCCTGGAGCAGCGCGCCGGCAACCGCCGGGATATAGCCGAAGACCGCTGCGATCATCAGGCCGATGCTCAGCAGGATGCCTGTCCAGATGCTGGCCAGCGCAATGCGGATGGTGCGCTGGCCGATGTCAACGGCCAGCGCCGCCTTGGAGAGGTCGTCAAGCATGATGACGACGTCGGCCGACTCGCTGGCCGCGGTGGATCCTTTGGCGCCCATGGCCACGCCAACGTCGGCGGCTGCCAGAACCGGTGCGTCATTGACCCCGTCACCCACCATCATCACTGGCCGTTCCCGCAGCCCGGCGACGACGCTGACTTTGTCACCGGGGAGGCAGCTGGCCTGGAACCGGGAGATCCCGGCCTGCGCAGCAATCTTCTGGGCTGTGGCGGGAGCGTCGCCGGTCAGCAGCAGGGTGTCCTGAATGCCCAGCCGGCGGAGATAGGCAAGGGTGTCCACGGCATTGGCGCGCAGGGGGTCGCTCATGATCAGGGCACCTGCGAACCTGCCGTCCACGCCGACATAGACCGCAAGCTGTCCCCCGCCCAAATCCGCCTCTTCGAACCCCGAGGCAACGGACCGCACAAAGTCAGGCTTGCCGACCACCACCGTCCGGCCGCCACAGCTGGCGGTGACTCCCTGCGTGGCGTGTTCGGTCGCGTTGCTTCCCGGCAACAGGTCCAGGCCGCGGTGCCTGGCAGCATCAATGACCGACGACGCCAGAACGTGCGAGGAGTATTGCTCTGCCGACGCGGCAAGCTGCAGCAGCCGGTCCTCGGAGATCATCCCCCTGGCCGCCTGCGGGACCCATACGCCATGCAGGGTGGGCCGGCCGTGGGTAAGCGTGCCGGTCTTGTCGAAGACTGCCGTCCGCACCCGAGCGAGCTGCTCCAGGGTTCCGCCGTTCTTGATGATGATGCCCGCCTGGGCGGCCCGGCTGGTCCCCGCCAGGAACGCGACAGGAGCGGCGATGAGGAGCGGGCAGGGGGTAGCCACCACCAGCACCTGGGCGAAGCGCACCGGGTCCCCGCTGAAGTACCAGCCCACCCCGGCCAGGGCGAAGGCGAGGAGCGTGAAGGGAACGGCGTACCTGTCAGCGAGCCGGACCACGGGCGGCCGGCTTGCTGCCGCCTCCTGGACCAGCGCCACAATCTGGCTGTACTGGGAGTCCTTGGCCGTGGACGTGGCTTTCATGTGCACGGCATCCTCACCGTTGACGGACCCGCTGAGCAGGGCATCGCCCTCCACGTGTTCGGCAGGAAGGCTCTCACCCGTCAGCGTTGACTCGTCAAAGGCCCCCGTTGCACTCAGCAGCAACCCGTCCACCGGAACCACCTCCGAGGGTTTGACCAAAAGAATGTCGCCAGGGCGGACCTCTCCGGCCGGGATGTCTTCCGGAGGCATGCCCGGCAGTTCGCGGTGGGCTGTTTGCGGAACACGCTCCAGCAGGGATCTGAGCTCGCGGGTGGCCCGGCCCTGGGCGATCTCCTCCAGGGCCTCACCTCCCGCAAGCATCAGCACAATGATCAGGGCGGCGACGTACTCCCCCACCGCCACCGTTGAGGCAATGGCAGTGAGCGCCAGCAGGTCAATTCCCCACCGGCCCCTCAACAATGATTTGACCATCGCGCCGGACCGGAAGACGGCAACGAGCAGGGCGTAGGCGCTCGCAAGCCATTGTGCCGCCGACTCCTGCGACGCTGCCAGGAGCACTGCAACGACCAGTCCCGCCGCTACGGTGGCAGCCACCAGCGGGAAGCGCGCAATGGACGTTCTCAAAGCGCCTAGGGTCATTACTTGACACTAATGCGGCCACGCGGACGCTGCCAGAGGTCTTCGGACCTTAGCCGGTACGCTCAGTGCATGGCAGATGTTCTGGCGGTTGATGGGTTGGTCAAGCGTTACGGCGAACGGACCGTGGTGGATGGCGTTTCTTTCCGCATACGGGCCGGGGAAACGTACGGACTGCTTGGACCGAACGGTGCAGGAAAAACCACAATTATTTCCATGGTGGCCGGTTTGATCCCTGCGGACGCCGGTTCGGTGAAGGTGGCAGGCGAGGCCATGACCCCGTCCACCACGGCCCCCAAGGGAAACATCGGCCTGGTCCCCCAGGAGCTCGCGATCTACCCGGACCTGACGGCACGGGAAAACCTGCGGTTCTTCGGCAGCCTGCAAGGTCTCCCCCGCAAGGAGCTCCGGACCAGGATTGATGAGGTGCTCGAACTTATTGGCCTGGCGGACCGCGCCGGCGAACAGGTTAAGAAGTTCTCGGGAGGCATGAAGCGCCGGCTGAACATCGGGATCGGCCTGCTGCACCGGCCCACGCTGCTGATCCTGGATGAACCGACCGTGGGCGTTGATCCGCAGTCCCGCAACTCCATCCTTGAGTCCGTGGAAGGGCTGGCCACTGAGGGCATGGCCGTCCTCTACACCACCCACTACATGGAAGAGGCCGAACGGTTGTGCGACCGGATCGCCATCATCGACGAAGGCAAGGTCCAGGCGGAAGGCACCCGGGACCAGCTGGTCAGGCTGACGGGCGGCCTTGACCGCATCAACCTCCGCGGCAACGGCAACACCAGCGCGGCAGCGGCGGCACTGCGGTCCGCGCCGGGGGTTCAGAAGGTCGACGGCGACGGGGCGGGACTGATTCTGACAGTCCAGGACGGACCAAGGAACCTGCCGGCACTCGTCACCGGGGCCGGCGAAGCGGGAATGGCTCTGACGGCTGTCGAGATTGCCCGGCCGGACCTCGAATCGGTGTTTCT
Organism: Pseudarthrobacter sp. DSP2-3-2b1; assembly: GCF_049895945.1. Classification (NCBI taxonomy): domain Bacteria; kingdom Bacillati; phylum Actinomycetota; class Actinomycetes; order Micrococcales; family Micrococcaceae; genus Pseudarthrobacter; species Pseudarthrobacter sp. DSP2-3-2b1. The sequence continues at coordinate 184,802 of NZ_JAFCTI010000004.1, forward strand.
GCACCTGACCGGCAAAGCCTTACGGGACTGACATGCGGCACATCTGGACAATGGTCGTCAATGACCTCAGGCAACGCGTTCGGGACAAGTCTGTCTTCATCTACTCGCTCCTGGTCCCCCTATCGCTCATGGGCGTCCTGAACCTTGCCTTCGGCGGCCTCGGCAACGAGTCTGTAAACCTCAAGCCGGCCACCGTGATTGCCAGCGCTGAAGACGCCGGTCCGCTGGGCGCCGCGCTGCTCGACTCCTTAGATTCATTGCCGATAATGGACGTCACCGTCAGGCGGGTCGCGGGCGCGGATGTCCGCCAGGAGACCCAAAGCAGCGGAGCCGCACTGGGCCTTGCCATTCCCGCGGACTTCACCGCCGCGGTCACCTCGGGCCGGACCATAACCGTGCAGGTGGTCGAGGGCGAACAGGGCGGGCTCGAAAAAGACGTCCTCATCTCGGTGGTGGACGGCCTCCTGGACCAGTTTGGCGCGGGGGCCGTCACAGCCACCGCCGGCGAACTTGCCGGGCTCCCCCGCGAATCACTGGGCGGACTGGGCCAGCAGACAGCTGCCGGGCCCGCTGCCCTGACGATGTCTGAAGGCCAGGCGTCCGCGGAACAACTCTCGCTGCGGGGCACGCTCGTTGCAGGGCAGACCGGGCTGTTCCTGCTGTTCACCGTCGGATTCGGGGTCCTGGGGCTGCTGGCCGAACGGGAGCAAGGCACCCTGGCCCGCCTGAAATCGACCCCCGTCCCGGCAGGGTCAATCATCACCGCAAAAGCTCTGGTGGGATTCATCCTCGGCATCGCCGCAACAACAGTGCTGCTCGTCGTAGGGACGCTGCTGTTCGGCGTGTCCTTCGGCTCCCCGCTGGTAATTGGACTGCTCGTCGTGAGCGTCGCGGCAGCAGCCACCAGCATGACTTTCATCGTCGCCCGTCTCGTCCGGTCCGCGGAGCAGGCCAACATTGTCCAATCCATCGTTGCCATGGTCCTCGGGATCGCCGGCGGCGCGTTCTTCCCCATTGAAGCCACGGGCGTCATCGCCACCATCATGGACCTGAACCCCGTTGGCGCGTTCATCCGTGGTTTGGGCATTTCTGCGGGTGGCGGCGGACCGGCGGAGGTAGCAGTGCCGCTGGCCGTCATGCTGGGCTTTGCCGCCGTCTGCACGCTGGCATCCAGGCTCATACCTGACAGGGGAACCCGCGCATGATCAGCATCCTGGCAATCGGGGGCGTGGAAATCCGGCGCTTCCTCCGCGACAGGTCAAACGTCTTCTTCGTGTTCATCTTTCCCCTGCTCCTGATACTCCTGCTCGGCTCCCAGTTCGGCGCTGGCAGCGGACAGGCCCACGTTTCGCTGGCGGGCGGGACAGGCTCGGAACTGGCAAAACAGCTTACCGGGAAGCTTGAGGCGGACGGACTCAAAGTCAGCTCCGGCCGCCCCGAAACAGTGAGGGCAGAGCTGAGCCGCGGACGGACCGACGTCGGGGTTTTCATCGACGACGCCACCGCTGCAGCTTTCGACTCCGGCCTGCCGGCTGATCTTGAAGTGGTGATGTCCTCCCAATCAGGAGCCCAGGCGGCGCTTCAGCGGGTGCGCGCCTCAGTGCAGGCCGTGGCCACTGAACAGCGGCAGCAAGCCGTCCTCGAGGACGCCGGCGTCGACGCCGCGCAGGCGGCCGAAGCGCTGAAGCAGGCCAGTGCGTCGGTGCAGCCTCCCCGGCTTGAGATCATTGATGTGGACAACGTCTCCCGGGTTTTCACCGGCCTGGGCCAGTTCGATCTTGGCGCTGCCCAGCAGCTGCTGCTGTTCGTCTTCCTCAGCTCCCTCACCGGTTCAACCACCCTGATCCAGGCCCGCCGGCTGGGGGTCATCGCACGGGTCATGGCCGCTCCCGTGGCAAGTTGGCGGGTGATCGCCGGGCAGGCGCTGGGCCGTTTTGGCATCGCCGTGGTCCAGGGCGGATACATTATGCTCGGCACTGCCCTGCTGTTCGGCGTCGACTGGGGAAATCCCGTCCTGGCCGGCCTGATCCTTGGCGTCTTCTCCGCAGTGGCTGCTGCGGCCGCCATGGTCATCGGCTCGGTACTGGACAACGACTCCGCTGCATCCGGGATCGGCGTCGGCCTCGGGTTGGTGCTCGGCGGCCTGGGCGGTTCCATGGTGCCGCCGGAGTTCTTCTCCGAAAACCTCCAGGCCGTCTCCCGCGCCACGCCGCACCGCTGGGCCTACGACGCCTTCGCCGAGATCCAACGGCACGACGGCGGGCTGATGGACATCCTTCCACAGCTGGGCGTCCTGGCTGCCATGGCCGCCGGGCTGCTGGTGCTGGGCGCGCTGTTGCTTCGCCGGAGCCTTAGCCGGGCCCTGTAGGGTTCGGCGACGCAGGAGCCTGGGGAGCCGGACCGGGCGGCGGGCCTTGGGACGGGACCGGCGGTGGGACCCTGACGACGCCGCCTGCATCTGGCTGCCAGTCGGGATCTGCGGGGCTGCCGTGGGCCTCCCTGCCGCCCTGGTCCAGGCGGAATGGCGGGTATTCATCACGCATCAGCGCGACGTAGGTCATGACCCGGTAAATCCAGCGGTTGAAGCCCATCAGCAGGTCGAAAAGCGGCCGCTGGTAGCGGCCGCTGAACAACAGGATCACTGCTGCGACAAGCACCAGGAAACTGAACAGGGAAAACCCGCTTCCGGTCTCATACCTGACTCCCGGGTTTTGCGGGTCGGTCCAGCGGACGGTGCTGGCGCCCGTCAGCGCCGCAATGATCAGCAGATGCGGCAGTGCAAGGAGCCACCACTTGACCAATACCAGCCCGCGGGACAGCCGCTCGGGGTAGTCAACCTCGAAATCGGCGGGATAGTCGGTCTTGGCCAGGGTGAACGGCGGATACCTGTCTGTTCCCAATGCGCTGTAGGCATAGAACCCCACACGCCAACTCCAGCGCATGACACCCACATTGAAATTGAACAGGGATCGCGGGTAACGGGCCGTGAAGAGGATGGCGAAGCCAGCGATGACCGTAACGATGAAGAAGGCAAACCAGAGGAATATCAAGACAATGAAGTGCGGTATGGCGAGGAACCATTTCACCAGCCACATCCACCTGGACAACACGGGATCCAGATCACCCCTGAGCCTGGCCGGATAGGGCGCCGTGTCAACTGCAGGGGCAACGGCCGGTGTCTGCGCGGATGGACTCTGGTAGGCCAATGGCTGAGCCCCGGGGCCGGGCGGCACTGGTGAACCGGAAGAGGGCGGCACCGCGGCCCCCGGGTAGGGCGCTGCGGTGGAACCCGGGTACTGTCCCGGGCCCGACGGCGGTGCTGGAGTGTGCCTGCCCAGCCCCTGGGCTCCGAAAATCAGGAGCGGAACGCCGAGCACCAGGAGGATGGCGCCGCCTGCCAGCAGTCCCGCCGCTATCGGTCCGAACAGCTCGGACCGGAACCCGGCCTGCAGGTCCACTGCAACCCCCGGGCTGGCATCAGCGTTCATGACCACCACTGACCAGTCACCGGCCGCTATGTTCCAGTTGAACTCCCTCTCGCCACTTCCGGTCGAGGAGGCGGCCCAGAAGTCCTGCTCTGTGGGTGCAGGCGGCTGCGCGGTGCCCTGGATCTCCCGGTACTCCACATTGAAGGGACGGAAACTTACGTCGCGCAGCTCAGAGAAGTTGGACCCGGCAAGGTAGCGGTCCACGTCAGCCCTGGGCCCTATGCCGACGAAAATATCCTTTCCGGGATTGGCCGATTCAGCCCTGATCCGAATGCTGCCCACATCAAAGGGAAGCGGCCCCGGGTAGGCATCGTCGCGCATGCCCTCCGCGCGGGCGGAAACAATGGCAGTGGAACCGACGGCGAACCGCTCCCTCGGAGAGGTGAGATAGCCGCCGTCGTTCTGGCGTGAGTTGATCCACGAAGTGCCGATGCCCCCGAAGAGGAGCCCAACGCCGATCATCGACAAGAGTATGCCGAGAACGAGCATGGTGATGGAACGGGCTTTCATGTCGACCTCCCGACATTGACGGAGCATTTCAGCCCAGCCCCAGCCGTACCGAGTCTCCTCCAGCGTTATGCCACACCATGCCGGGCCAATAGGGCCGAAAGTCACCCCCGTGACAAATCACCGCGGGCGGCGGGGCTTTCGTCCCTGTTGCCCGAACCCGCCCCGTTATCTACTGGAAGACACGCACGCCGTCTGCGGACCGGAAGAGAGCAGCAATGACAAACATCAGCATTCTCGGCAGCGGAAAAATGGCGCGGGCGCTCGCGGTCACCATGCTGCGGGGGAACAACCCGGTGCAGATCCTGGGCCGGGACGGCGCCAAGACCCGCTCCCTGGTGGAGGGGCTCGGACCTGGTGCCACCGGCGGCATAGTAGGCGCAGACCTCACCGGCGCAATCGTCTTCCTTGCCATTCCGCACAAGGAAGTGCATGCGGCCGTCCTCGAGGCGGGAGATTCGCTCGACGGACGGGTAGTGGTGGACATCAGCAACCCGGTGGATCCGGCTACATTCGACCAGCTGACCGTGCCGCCGGGTACCTCGGCGGCCGAGGAAACCGCCAGGATGCTCAACGGACGTGCTGAGGTGGTCAAGGCCTTCAACACCACGTTCCCCGGGACCCTGGAGGCAGGACAGGTCGGTGGCCAACACCTTGATGTGTTCATCGCCGGGGACTCGGAGCAGGCAAAGGAAAAGGTCAGCGCTGTGGCAGCAGCCGGCGGCCTGAGGCCCATTGACGTTGGCCCGCTGCGCCGCTCGCGGGAATTGGAAGCGATCATGCTCATCGTGATGGGTCTGCAGGTCAACCCGGAGCATGAGCACTTCAACTGGGACACTGCCCTTCGGATATTTCCGTGACGGCGGGCCGGGCGCCTTGTGGCAATATGGCCCGTACTAAAGAATGATTCATTGCGGTACCCACAGGACAAAACGGAAGGGACGACATGAATGCTTCGGCATCACCGGCGCAGGCGGAGTCGTCATCCAATTCAGCCATCCGGGTTTTCGTCCTGGACGACCATGAACTGGTGCGGCGTGGCCTCCAGGACCTGTTGGAAAGTGAAGGTTTCGTCGTCGTCGGCATGTCCGGCTCGGCGGCGGAAGCAACGCGGAGGATTCCGGCACTGCGTCCTGACGTGGCCATCCTGGACGCCCGGCTGCCTGACGGAACCGGCATTGAAGTTTGCCGGGACGTGCATTCGGTTGACCAGACAATCAACTGCCTGATTCTGACGAGTTACGACGACGAGCAGGCCCTGCGCGGAGCGGTGCTGGCTGGGGCGTCCGGCTACGTCCTCAAGGAGATCGGCGGCTCGGACCTGATCGGTGCGCTGCGCAGGACGGCCCGGGGTGAATCCCTGTTTGATGCCAACCTCAAGGCGAGGATCATCCAGGGGTTGGCCGAACCGGAGCGGGTGGATCCGAGATTGGCGACATTGACGCCCCAGGAACGGCGGGTACTCGAACTCGTGGGCGAAGGCCTAACCAACCGCCAGATCGGCGAGCGGATGCTCCTCGCAGAGAAAACGGTAAAGAACTACGTCTCATCGCTGCTTGCGAAGCTTGGTTTCGAACGGCGGACCCAGGCCGCAGTGCATGTTGCACAGTACTCGCCACCGGAATCCTAAAAGGGGCAGTCGCGAACCAGGCGATCAGAACACCGGGGCGGTCCACGTCAGCGAGGTCCCGGATTCAGGGGCGCTAACGACATCCAGGGTTCCGCCCATGGATCGCGCCCTGTGTTCCATATTGGTGAGTCCGTTGCCCGGCACCGCTGCTGCAAAGCCTTCCCCATTGTCCTGGATGTGGACGGAAACGTGGCCGTCGTCCACGGACACAGTAACCCGGATGGAATCCGCTCCCGAGTGGCGGACAGCATTGCTCACGCCCTCGGTGATGACCGCCAGTACATTCGCGGCCGTCTCCTCGTCCCGGACGGCGTCAATGGCACCCGTCAGCGTCAGAAGGGGGACAAACGGGAGGGACTGGGTGCTGCTGCGGACGGTTTGGAGGATGCGGCTGCTAAGAAGCTCCTTGCCTGTCTCGGAGTCACTTAGCGAATAGATGGTGTTGCGGAGCTCCCGGATAGTCTCGTCCAGTTCGTCGGTGACGGTCTGGATGGTTGCGGCCCCGGAATCATCGGTCAGGTAGCGCCGCAGGCTTTGAATACTGAGCCCAGCCGCGAACAGCCGTTGGATCACAAGGTCATGGAGATCCCGGGCAATTCTGTCCCTGTCACTGAAAACCGCAATCTGTTCCCGCATCCGGTGGGCACGCGCCAATTCAAGCGCCAGGGCCACGTGCGAGCCGAACACCGGGGCCATTTCAATGTCCGTGGTGGTGAACGTCCCCGACGGAACTTCCCGCAGAAGAACCAACAAACCGTGATGGGTTCCGTGGGCGCTCAGATCGATGGCGAGCAGCCGGCTGGGAACCGGTAGGTCGCAGGCGCCCAGTACCGACGCAGCATCCTGGAAAGTGACGGCCCGGCCCGTGGCAACCACGCTGTTGATCCCGTCCGAATCAAGCGACAGCAGCCGCCCCAGCCACTGCGAAGGGCTGTTTCCTGCGGCTCCTGCCACGCGGAAGTGTGCTGCGCTGCCGTGTGGCTGATGGTTCTGTGCTGCCCTCCCCTGGGCTGTGTTTTCCTGTACCAGGATGAGGGCCAGAGCCGAATTGGACTCCCGGAGAGCCCTGGCCGCAATCATGTCCAGTCCCCCGTTCTGGCCCGCCGGGCCGTCCTCAAAACCCATCATCCGTCCGGTCACATCCATACACGCCTGGAGCCAGGCGGCCCGGCGGCGTGCGTCCTCGAAAAGCCTGGCATTTTCGATTGCGACGCCGGCGGCAGCGGCTAGCGCCTCAGCCAGTTGTTCGTCGTCGTCGGTGAAGTCCCCGCCCCCCATCTTCTGCGTCAGGTAAAGATTGCCGAAAACGGCGTCCCGGACCCGGATGGGGACGCCCAGGAACGACTTCATCGGTGGATGATTCGGGGGAAACCCGTATGCGTCCGGGTGCTGGCTTAGATCATGCAGCCGCAAGGGTTTGGGGTCGCGGATCAGCAGGCCCAGAACGCCATGACCGGTGGGAAGGGGCCCGATACGCCTGGCGAGTTCGTCGTCGATGCCCACTGTAATGAAATGGCTCAGGTCGCGATCGGCGCCGATAACCCCCAACGCCCCGTACTCAGCCTGGACCAGCTGGCAGGCTGAGCTGACAACACGGTGCAGAACGGTTTCAAGGCTGAGGTCCTCGGCGAGTGCCACAACGGCATTCAGCAGGCCCTGCATCCGTTGGTTTGCGCTTTCCGGTTCGTCTGCGGATTCCACGAAGTCTGTCAGGATCTCTCCTATTCGGGCACCCGTCCCGGGTGGATGATTCTTCCTGCTGGTCTGGAACAGATCGCTCACGGAAACCGCCTTCCGCGGAATGTACCGCATGCGAAGGTCCACCGGCTGCTGCAGTTGCTCACAGAATATCGCTCCCGGCCCGATTCACCTATGCCCGCGGGCCGATTAGGGGTCTTTATGCCCTAGATGGGGGTTTGGGGGTTCCGTAGGATCTTGGCCATGACTGCAGATGCACCTCTTCCGGAAACCGCAGAGCTCCTACCGAAGGACTGCTGGCAGCTGTTGCGCGGTGATTCGGTGGGCCGCCTGGCCGTCTGGGTAAATGATCATCCCGAGATCTTTCCCATCAACTACAAGGTCGATCACGAGTCCCTGGTCTTCCGCACGGGTGCCGGCACCAAGCTGGCCTCTTCACTGGGTAAGCAGGTGGCCCTGGAGGCTGATGGGGCCGACACGGACAAGGGTGTCGCCTGGAGCGTGATCGTCAAAGGCCAGGCCACAGCCCTGAGCCGGACTCCCGAGGTCATGGACTCTATTGGCCAGTTGCTCTTTCCCTGGGAAACAGGCCGTAAGGACCATTTCATCCGGATAGTGCCGGAGAGTGTCAGCGGCCGGCGATTCAAGATTGCGGCCCCCCTGACCTGGGGCGGTTCGTTGGATGAGGCCACCCGGGCAGGTCTGGAGTAACCCTTCGTGCGGGCATGGTGGGTTGAGGCTACAGGTCCCATCGCGTCCGGCCCGCTGCGTTTTGGCGAACGTCCTGATCCGTCACCCGGGCCCTGGGAGATTCTCCTCTCGGTCCGCGCCTGCGGTGTCTGCCGCACCGACCTTCATCTCGCCGAGGGAGACCTGCGGCCCCGGGCAGCCGGTCGGATTCCCGGCCACGAGGTAGTCGGTGAGGTTGTGGGGCTTGGGGCCGGATGCACCAGGTTCCGGCTCGGTGAGCGGGTAGGGGCTCCTTGGCTGGCAGGCACGTGCGGCATGTGCCGGTTCTGCCGCAGGGGCTCCGAGAACCTCTGCCTCACGCCAACCTTCACCGGTTGGGACACCGACGGCGGCTATGCGGAAATGATGACCGTCCATGAGGATTACGCGTACCGGATACCGGAAGTCTTTACCGACGAGAAGGCGGCGCCCTTGCTGTGCGCAGGGATTATTGGTTACCGGGCGCTGCGCTGCTCCGGCATCGCCCCTGGCGGCAGACTGGGTATTTACGGTTTCGGCGGATCAGCGCACCTGACGGCACAAATGGCCATGTTTGAAGGTACGGACGTCTATGTGATGACCCGGTCAGCGGCGGCACAGCGGCTCGCGCTGGAACTGGGAGCAGTGTTCGCGGGCAGTGCAGAAGAGGCTCCGCCCGAACTGCTGGATGCAGCAATCCTTTTCGCGCCGGCGGGCGGGCTGGTCCCGGTAGCCCTCCGGGCGCTGGACCGCGGAGGCACCCTCGCCGTTGCCGGAATCCACCTGAGCGACATCCCGGAGCTGAACTATCAGAAGGAGCTCTTCAACGAGCGCAGTCTCCGCAGTGTGACTGCAAATACCCGGACAGACGGCCAGGAATTCCTGGCCTTGGCAGGGAACATCCCTTTGAATCCCACCACGGTCCCCTATCCCTGGACAAAAGCGGACCAGGCTTTGCAGGATCTCGCCGCTGACCGGTTCACGGGCGCTGCTGTCCTTCTCAGATCATCCTGAGGCGTTTGAACGCGTTTGCGCGGACCCTCATTTTCCTTGGTGACCTTCGGCCCTAGGCACTGGGCACAGGCCGGGGAGAAGGTACTGCCATGAGTGAGAGCGGACACGCCAGAAACCATGACCCTGAACGGGCGCCAATCGTGGTAGGCGTTGACGGGAGCGGCCCCTCAATAGTTGCCCTTCGCTGGGCCGGGGCCTTGGCGCCGCTGTTCAAAGGGCACATCCGGGCCGTGACCGCGTGGCAGTACCAGATCGCCCTGGGCACTTTCACCCCCGTTCACTGGAACCCGGAGGAGGAGGCACGAAAAATCTGCGCCGAAGCTGTTGCCGCGGCCTTCAACGGGCTTCCGCCACAAGGGCTGGAGCTGATTGTGCGCCAGGGGCCGCCGGCTAAAGTCCTCGTCGAGGAGAGCAGGACGGCCCAGCTCGTGGTGGTGGGCAGCCGGGGGCATGGCGGTTTTGAAGGGCTGCTCCTCGGTGCGGTGAGCACGGCAGTGGCCGAACATGCAAAATGCCCGGTCTTCATAGCGCATGGCACAGACTTGCCGGCCGGGCTTATGGCTGACCCCGGGCAGGCATCCCCGGAAGGGAGCAGCCGGGCCGGGTCCAGCCATGCCGTCCCCTGAACGCATTGTGGCAGGTTACGACGGCTCTGAGCCCGCCGCACTGGCCGTGCGCTGGGCTGCACGGCATGCACGGCTCCTGGCTGCTGAACTTGAGGTGGTCCACTGCTCCCTTTGGCCGCTGCTCACCGGTGATCTCGGGCCCGTTCCAGGCATAGCCGGGAGCGGTCTGCGGCATCAGGCCCAGGCGGTTCTGGACCAGGGTAAGACTGAGGCGCTGACCGCCGCTTCCGAGGTCAGGGTCCGGACCAGCCTCCTGTATGGACTCCCTCCCCCTCACCTCCGGCGCATTTCCGACGGGGCGGCGATGCTGGTCCTGGGCAGCCGCGGAATCGGCGGTTTTATGGGACTTCTGGTGGGATCGGTAAGCCTTGAACTCGCGGCGACAGCCACGTGCCCCGTTGTGGTGGTCAGGTTCGATAACAAGCCGGACGGGCGCGTGGTGGTAGGAATCGACTCGGCCGGATCGGAGGCCGCACTGGGTAAGGCGTGTGCCATCGCCACCGCGACCCGCGCGGAGCTGCTGATCATCCACGTTATCCAGTCTCCTGACAGCCGGGCCGGCAGCGCCGTACCAGCCGGGCTCGACGCCGCCGGCCGCATCCTCCGGACTGCTGTCCGCCAAGCCCGCGCGTTGGCTCCAGAGCTGACCATCAGCCAGGAACTGGCAACGGACACGTCCATCCCGCGGGCACTCCTGAACGCCGCCCGCGGAGCCGCACTTATCGTGGTTGGAAGCAGGGGCCAAGGGCTCATCAAGGGAACGTTCGGGTCAAATGCCCATGCAGTCCTTCACCACGCGACCGGGCCTGTCATGATCTGCCGGCAACCGCCCGGTAGCTAGCCGGAGGTCCCCTACGGGACTTTCGTCCCTAACGGCCCCGACAACCGGACGCCATGGTTGAGGGAACCCTGATTTCCGCATGCACAGCGGACCCATCATCAACAGCGAGGAACAGCTATGAAAGCGATCGTCTACGGCGGACCCGGCCAGAAATCCTGGACAGACGTGCCGGACCCCGCAATCAAGAGTCCCAGCGACGCCATCGTCAAAGTGGATACCACCACCATCTGCGGGACGGACCTGCACATTCTCAAAGGCGACGTTCCTGCCGTGCAGGAGGGAAGAATCCTGGGCCACGAAGGCGTGGGAACCGTAACGGAGGTCGGATCATCGGTGACCAGCCTGAAACCCGGGGACCGCGTGATCATTTCCTGCATCAAATCGTGTGGCCATTGTGCCAACTGCAAGACCGGGCTCTATTCCCATTGCATGGGCGAGGAGGGCGCCGCTGGAATCGGCTGGGTCTTCGGCCATCTGATCGACGGAACCCAAGCTGAATATGTGAGGGTCCCGTACGCCGAAAACTCGCTGCACCTGCTGCCCGCAGGCGTAACGGACGAACAGGCGGTGATGCTCTCGGACATCCTCCCGACGGGCTTCGAAATCGGTGTCCAGTATGGCCGGGTAAAGCCGGGCGATACCGTCGCGGTCATTGGGGCAGGCCCCGTAGGGCTCGCAGCCATCGCCACCGCGGGACTTTACGGCGCGGCAACCATCATCGCGGTTGATCTTGACCGGAACCGGTTGGAGAAGTCCCGGGAATTCGGTGCAACAGAGGTTGTGCTGTCCGGGGATGCCGACTGGAAGGAACAGGTGCTGGCCCTAACGGACGGCCAGGGCGTGGATGTGGCCATCGAGGCGGTGGGCATTCCCGCAACGTTCCGTATGTGCACCGACATCGTCCGGCCCGGCGGGAACGTGGCCAACGTAGGCGTTCACGGGAAGTCCGTTGAACTTCCGGTGCAGGACCTCTGGATCCAAAACATCAATATCAGCATGGGCCTCGTGAACGCCAACACCACACCCATGCTGCTCAAACTGGTGGCGCAGAAGAAGCTGCCCGCGGAGAAGTTCGCAACCCACCACTTCCGCTTTGATGAGTTCATGGATGCCTACGACACCTTCGCCCGGGCCGCCGAGACGAACGCTTTGAAGGTGGTCATTTCGGGATGAAAGCACACATTGTTTACGACTCCGCCTACGGAAACACCAAAACTGTTGCCGAGGCGGTCGCCCAGGGACTGAAAGCCCTCAGTGCCACTGCAGTTTCGGTGGCGGCCTTCGATCCGGGGAGTCTGGCAGCCGATGACCTGCTGGTAGTGGGCTCCCCCATCAACGGCTGGCGACCCACGCCCAGGATCACTCAACTGCTGGGACAGTTGGCCAACGGCAAGCTCAAAGGCATCAACGCGGCCGCTTTCGATACCCGCATCCGCTTCTTCATCCACGGCGATGCAGCAAAGAAAATGACCAAAATGCTCAAGGACGGCGGCGCCCACGTCATTTCCAGCCCGGCTATGTTCTACGTCAGGGGCACCGAAGGTCCGCTGCGCAGCGGCGAACTGGAGAAAGCAGCCAGCTGGGCCGCTGAGTTGGCGGCCGCACTTGAGCGGAAGGCAACGCCGTGAATTCAGCCATCAGACCGGGCCCCAAGAGCAGCGGAATGCCCGGCCCAGCAGACTTGCCGCATTCCTGAGTCGAACGGTGGGTACGGAAGCGGCACCCTATCCGCCCGGTGCGGATGCTCCTGCCGGGTCCGGACTGTCCGCCGCCGACGTCCGGGAAAGAACGCTCGCAGGACTGGCCAACGGCGAACCTGAGGAGTCCAGCAGGAGCCTCTGGCAGATTTTCCGTGCGAATGTGCTGACGTTGTTCAACGCGATCGTGGGCACCTGCTTCCTGCTGTTGCTCGTGCTGGGACAGTGGAAGGACGCGCTCTTCGGGTTTGCGGCAGTCAGCAACGCCGTCATCGGGGTGGTTCAGGAGTACCGCGCCAAGAAGTTGCTCGACCGGCTGGCCGTCCTTGATGCTCCCCTCGCCCGCGTGCTCCGGGACGGCCTTGTCCAGGAAATCCCGGTTGCTGGCGTGGTCCTGGGGGACGTTGCGGTGTTGCAGGCCGGCGATCAGATCGTGGCAGATGCTCTGATTCTCGATGAGGACGGCCTTGAAATTGACGAGTCCCTGCTGACCGGGGAATCAGATCCCATCGGAAAGGACAGAGGTTCCTCCGTGCTGTCCGGCTCCACGGTCACGGCCGGCCAGGGCAGGGCAAGGGTTGTGGCCGTGGGGGCGGGCTCATATGCGAGCAGGCTCACTGCCGAGGCCAAACGCTTCTCACTGGTCAATTCTGAGATCCGCAACGGGATCGGGCGTGTGCTCCGCTGGATCAGCTGGGCCCTCCTGCCCGTCATGGTGATCATCACCAACGGCCAGATGCAGGCACAGGGAGGTTGGGAGGAAGCTTTCAGGACCGGGGCCTGGGTGGAAGCCTTCGTCGGTGCCGTGGCCGGCGCCATCGCAATGATACCGCTGGGCCTGGTGCTGATGACCAGCGTTGCGTTCGCGGTGGGCGGGGTGCGTCTGGCACGCCACAACGTGCTGGTGCAGGAGCTTGCGGCCGTGGAGGGGCTTGCCCGAGTGGACGTTCTCTGCATCGACAAGACCGGCACCCTCACGGAGGGCAAAGTGATCCTGGACGGCGTGCACCGTGCCGGCCGGCCCGCTCCCGCAGGGTGGGAAGAGGCCTTGGGATGGTTCGGCGCGGACCCGCACGCCAATGCCACCGCCCGCTGCCTTGCGGGCACTTTCACGTTCGACGGCGGCACGGCACCCGCCGCCGTCGTGCCGTTCTCCTCCACCAGGAAATGGAGTGCGGCGAGTTTCCCTCCACCTCATGCTGCGGCGGGGACGTGGGTTCTGGGTGCACCCGAAATGGTGTTCACGGAGGACTTATCTACCCACGATCTCTCCCCCTCCGGGGCAGTACTCGCGCACGCGGGCCGCCTTGCGTCTTCCGGGCTGCGCACCCTGGTCCTGGCGCACACCAGCGCGATCATGCCCGACGGCGGAACGGAGGACGTGCAGCTTCCGTCCGGTCTTGCAGCCGCCTCGCTCCTGACGTTCCGGGAAAAGGTCCGCCCCGACGCTGCGCAGACCCTGGCCTATTTCCGCCGGCAGGGTGTTGCCGTGAAGATTCTGTCCGGCGATGACCACCGCACAGTGACTGCCGTGGCACGCGAAGTGGGCCTCGACGTCGGACGCGGCTACGATGCCCGGCACCTGCCTTCGGACGCGCCCCTGCTGGAAGAGACTCTGGCGAGTCATTCGGTTTTTGGCCGGGTCACCCCTGCGCAGAAGAAGGACATGGTGCTGGCGCTGCAGAGGATGGGGCACACCGTCGCCATGACAGGGGACGGCGTCAATGACGCACTGGCCATCAAGGAAGCGGAGATCGGCATTGCCATGGACACGGCCGCCCCAGCCACCAAAGCTGTAGCGCGGCTGGTGCTCCTGGACGGGCGTTTCGACAGGCTGCCGGCAGTCCTGGCGGAAGGCCGCCAGGTCATCGCCAACATTGAGCGGGTCTCCGTCCTGTTCCTGAGCAAAACCACTTACGCTGTGGTGTTCTCCGTTGTGTTCGGGGCGCTGATGTGGAGTTTTCCGTTCCTGCCGCGGCAGCTCTCCGCCACCGACGGCCTGACCATCGGAATCCCCGCGTTCTTCCTGGCACTGATGAGCAATGCCCGGCGTTATGAGCCCGGATTCCTGCGGCGTTCGCTGGCCATGGCCGTCCCGGCCGGACTCATCATTGCGGCGGCGGTGCTGGCGGTGAACGTGTACTCCGCCGCGGCGGGTGGCTTCAGCGACACCGCCAACCGCACGGCCTCGGTGCTGACGCTCTCACTCGTTGCCCTGAGCGTTCTGGCGGCCATCAGCCGCCCGCTCAGCCGCCTTCGGCTGGCCATCATCGTGGCCATGTGCGCAGGGCTTGTCCTGTTGCTGACCATCCCGGCGCTCCAGGATTTCTTCATGCTCGAGTGGCCACCACCCGGGCTGGCAGCCGCGGCAGTGGCAGCCGCCGTCGTCGCGATGTGCGGCGTCGCAGTCCTGAGCCGGGTCCACGCCCGGCGCTACCCGGTGAACCAGTCACCGTGACCCCGTTCGGGTTCCGCTAGGTCCAGTCGGACGAGAAATCCTGCGGCGGCCACCACCGTGTGCGCGGCGTTAAGGCAAACCTGCGCCCGGAGACTTCCGAGGGGGTTATCTGTACCAAATGCTCCTTGAGGCCGGCCTGCCAGGGCTCGCGGTCAGGACCGCCTTGCTGCAGGCTGGCGGGATCGCCGTCGAAAGGCCCCGGGGTTCCCTTGACCACAACACTCCACACCTCGGTGGAGTAGGCGTTCAGACCATCAGTTTCGAAGGCCACGGGGCCACCGCTGAGCAGCGCACGGAGTTTCGTGCCTGGAGCTGTGCGGAAGACCACCATTGTCCCCATGGTCATGAAGTTCACCGGAAAGATCTCCGGCACAGCGTCGTTGATCACCGCAAGCCTGCCGATGTACGAGGAATGCAGGTACTTCCAGCACTCGTCGGCTGCGAGGATTTCCGTTTGCGACCCTGAAGAGGAGCTGCTCATGCAAGTGATCCTAGCCCCCTGCCCGGCTCCGGCGGGCCCCGTGTTGCGTGGGCCCGTGCTGCAGGGACCAAAGCCTCTGGGTGGCTCCTGCCCGTGGCTTGACGATTAAGGGGCGGGGCAAAGGGCCCCGGCGGTCGTCATTGCATGGAGGCAGACATGGCTGATTTGATGAAGTGGTTCGACACCCGGCGCTCGCCGGTAGAGCTGATTGAAAGGCTTTTCGAGGGCGACACGGCCGCCTCGGGAATCCGGGTCGAAGAGTCTGTTGAAGGCAACACCCTCGTAGTGCGTGCCGAACTGCCCGGGATTGATCCTGACAAGGACGTCAGCGTCTCCTTGGTGGACGGCGCCCTGGAGATCAAGGCTGAGCGAAGGGAAAAGACCGAGCAGAAGGACAAGAACAGCTACCGGTCCGAGTTCCGGTACGGTTCGCTGATGCGGCGGGTTGCCTTGCCGGAAGGCGTTGACCAGGACAACATCACCGCCTCCTACAGGGACGGTGTGCTCGAAGTCCGGACCACGGTCCCGGAGAAAGCCCAGCAGGCACCATCACGGAAGATCGAGATACAGCGCGGCTAATGCCCGTTGCGCCGGCGCGTGGTAAGCCGGGGCGCCTCCTCAGCCGAACAGGACCGCTGCCTCCCGGTAGCGGTCTTCCGGCACGGTCTTGAGCCGGCCAAGCGCGGCAGCGAAGTCAACGTTGACGATGTCTGTCCCGCGTAGGGAGACCATGGTCCCCCACCGTCCGCTGGCGGCGGAATCCACGGCGGCCAGCCCCAGCCGGGTTGCGAGCACCCTGTCGAAGGCGGTGGGGGCGCCGCCCCGCTGGATGTGGCCGAGGACGGTTGCCCTGGTCTCAATCCCTGTCAGCCGTTGCAGTTCCTGCTCAAGCAGCATGCCGATTCCGCCAAGCCGTGGCCTGCCAAAGGCGTCCAGGCCACGGGGAGAATACGGTGCTTCCTGACCTTCCGGGGTGAAGGCTTCCGCGACGACCACCAGTGGCGCCCGTCCCCGGTCCCGGGCCGATTGAACCCACCCGGCAACCTGTGCCAGCGGGACCCGCTGCTCTGGAATGAGGATGGCGTGGGCGCCGGAAGCCATCCCCGCATGAAGGGCGATCCACCCGGCGTTCCTGCCCATGACTTCTGCGATCATGCAGCGGTGATGCGACTCGCCGGTGGTGCGGAGCCTGTCCATGGCCTCTGTGGCCGTCTGGACCGCGGTGTCGAAACCGAAGGTGACATCAGTGGCATCCAGATCGTTGTCGATGGTCTTGGGAACGCCCACCACCTTGACCTCTTGGCGTGAGAGCTCCTGGGCAGCCGCCAGGGTGCCTTCTCCCCCGATGGCGATGAGCCCGTCAACGCCCAGGGCACCAAGGCTGTCACGGACGGCGTCAGCTCCGCCGTCCCTGAGGGGATTGGTCCGCGAGGTTCCGAGCATGGTGCCGCCCAGGCGGGCAATCCCGCGGACGGCCTGCCGCGGCAAAGGGACCACGTCCTGCTCCAGTACTCCCCGCCAGCCGTCCCGGAACCCCACGAAATCGTGGCCGTGGGAGATGATGCCGCCCAGCACCGCACCGCGGATCACCGCATTAAGGCCAGGGCAGTCCCCACCACTGGTGAGAATGCCCAGCCGGCTCACGTTGCGGACGTTTCAGCGGCAGCGGGTTCACCGGCGGCGAGTTCGGCGGCAGCGGGTTCACCGGCGGCGAGTTCAGCGGCAGCGATGACCGGAACGGTCTTGAGGTACGTGTCCGGGTTCAGGGAAATCGAATCAATTCCCTGCGACACGAGGAACTGCGCAAAGTCCGGGTGGTTGCTGGGGCCCTGGCCGCAGATCCCGATCCTGATGCCGGCTTTATGGGCCTTACCAATAACCTCCGCGATCATCGTGGTGACGGCCTCGTCCCTTTCATCGAACAGCTCCGCCAGCTGTTCGGAGTCGCGGTCGACGCCCAGGACAAGTTGGGTGAGATCGTTGGAGCCGATGGAGAACCCGTCGAAGCGGCGGGCAAACTCTGTGGCGAGGATGACGTTCGAAGGGATCTCACACATCATGTAGAGCTGGAGCCCCCCTGCCCCTCGGACGAGTCCGTTTTCGGCCATGACTTTGATGACCAGGTCAGCTTCCTGAACGGTGCGGCAAAACGGCACCATCACCACCACGTTGGCGAAGCCCAGCCGCTCGCGGACCCGCTTCAACGCCCGGCATTCCAGGGCGAACCCTTCCCGGTAGCGCTCGTGGTAATAACGTGACGCCCCGCGGAAGCCCAGCATGGGATTCTCCTCGGCAACCTCAAATGAGCTGCCTCCGATCAGGTGGGCGTACTCATTGCTTTTGAAGTCGCTGAGCCTGACGATCACAGGCTGCGGGTAGTAGGGCGCGGCGATCTTGCCGATGCCGGTCGCGAGGACGTCAACAAAGTATTCCTTGAGGTCGCTGTAGCCATGGGCGAGCTCCCTGATGCGGTCCGCCTCGGCTGGATCCGTGACCCGTTCAGGATGGACCAGCGCCATGGGGTGGATCCGGATGAGGTTGCTGATGATGAACTCCATCCGGGCCAGCCCCACGCCGGCTGCGGGCAGCCGCCACCATTGGAAGGCCGCCGCCGGGCTCGCAATATTGACCATGACGGCGGTCCTGGTCTCCGGCAGCGCCCCAAGGTCAACCTCCTCGACGTCGAAAGCCAGGGTGCCCTCAAAGATTTCCCCGTCTTCTCCCCCGGCACAGGAAAGTGTGACGGGCATGCCGTCCGCCAGCACCGTGGTGCCGTTGCCGGTACCTACGACGGCGGGGACGCCCAGTTCACGGCTGACGATCGCGGCGTGGCTGGTGGGACCGCCATGATCGGTCACGATCCCGGCTGCCCGCTGCATGATGGGAACCCAGTCGGGGTCCGTCATCCGCGTCACCAGGATGGCACCATCCTTGAAATCGTCGATGTCCTTGGCATCCCTGATCACGCAGGCAACTCCGTGGGCAATCGATTCGCCCACAGCAGCACCGGAGGCCAGGAGCCGGCCCGATCCGCGGAGATGATAGACACTGAAGACTGATTCGCTGCGCCGCGCCTGGACAGTCTCCGGACGGGCCTGGACCATAAACAGTTCCCCCGTTGAGCCGTCCTTTGCCCACTCCATGTCCATCGGCCGCCCGTAGTGCTTCTCCACCGAGACGGCCCACCGGGCAAGGGTCACGATCTCAGCGTCTGTGAGGACGAAGGAACGCCGCTCCTGCTCCGCCGTATCGACGGTCCTGGTCCGTGCATGCCCGCCCCGGCTGTAAACCATCTTCCGTTCCTTGGAGCCCAGCGTCTTCTCGATGATGGGCTCAAACTGCGGTTTGGTGAGCAACGGCTTGAACACCTGGTATTTATCGGGATTGATGCTGCCCTGGACCACAGTCTCCCCCAGTCCCCACGCGGCACTGATCAGCACGCTGCGCGGGAACCCGGATTCCGTATCGATGGAAAACATCACCCCGGAAGCGCCCAGGTCCGAACGCACCATTCTTTGCACACCGATGGACAGGGCCACATCCAAATGATCAAACCCCTTGATTTCGCGGTAGCTGATGGCTCGGTCCGTGAATAAGGACGCATAGCACCGCCGGCACGCCTCCATCAGCTCGCGTTCGCCCGCGATATTGAGGAAGGTTTCCTGCTGACCGGCGAAACTGGCGTCCGGCAGGTCCTCGGCAGTGGCACTGCTCCGGACCGCCACCGAGGCCGTGGCTCGTCCTGCCCGGGTGGACAAGGCCCGGTAGTGTTCCCGGATAGCCGTGGCTATGTCCGGCGGAAACTGGCCATCAAGAATGAGCTCCCGGATGGCTTCGCCGGCCTCGCGCAGTGTTTTCCGCTCCCCGCGGTAGTCGTCAATGGCGGCGCGTATTCCCGGTTCCAGTCCGTTGGCAGCGATGTAGGCACGGTAGGCGGAGGCGGTGGTGGCAAAGCCCTCCGGAACACGGACGCCTGAACCCAGCAGCGAACGCGTCAGCTCACCGAGCGATGCGTTCTTGCCGCCGACCGAGGGCACATCGGACATGCCGACGTCTTCGAGCCACACCACGTGAACATCAGTCAGGATCGTCCGTGCATTCATGGCTCGATCCTCCCGTGCCGGACGCAGCCGTTGCAGAGGCTTAGGTCCTGCGGCTGCCGGCCTTCCCCGGCCGCAACGTCCGCTTGTAAATCCAGTCCGCGGCGAACACGGCTGGAACCGCCAAGGTTGCGACGGCGAACCCCTGCAGCGGCGGCGGGAGGTGGCCCAGAGCGGAGGAAACCGGGGTCACGTAGAGGCATACTGCCAGGGCGCCGAGTTCCGCCAGCACTGCGCCAAGCAGCAGCCGGTTGGAGAGCCAGCCCAGCCGCCACGGCGGCACGGAAGCGCTGCGGCACGCGAAGGCATTCGCCAACTGGCCAAGCACGACGGCGGTGAACGCGGCTCCGGAGGCCGCCATCAACAGCCCCCCATCGTGAGGTTCTCCGCGTGCCCAGCCGCCGCCGAACAGCACCGTGGAAAACGCCGCCATTGCCACTGCTGCTTCTACCGGGCCGAGGATGCAGAACACCCGGAACATCAGGGCGCGGTCCATCAGGTGCCGTCTTTCCGGGGGCCGTCTCAGCACGCCCTTACTGGGTGCTTCACCGCCAAGGGCGAGCGCAGGAAGAAGGTCCGTGCCGATGTCCAGGGCCAGGATCTGAAGTACGCCGAGGGCGAGGGGAAACTGCCCGCCGGACAGGGCCCAGATGACGAACGGTGTCAGTTCTGCCACGTTATCTGTTAGGTGGTAGGTCAGGAACCGGCGGATGTTCGAGTAGGTGGCACGCCCCTGTTCTATGGCGGCCACGATCGTGGCGAAGTGATCATCCAGGAGCACCAGGTCAGCGGCTTCACGCGCAACGTCAGTTCCGCTGAGCCCCATCGCTACCCCGATGTCAGCTTCCTGCAGTGCGGGACCGTCATTGACGCCGTCGCCCGTCATGGCAACAACGTGGCCGCGGCTCTGCAGCGCTCTGGCCACGCGCAGCTTCTGCTCCGGGGACACCCGGCTCACCACAATGCCGTCCCTGTCCAGCAGCGCGCCAAGGATCTGCTCATCCTCTGGAAGCTGGAAACCTTCGAGCACGGTCTCCGGGGATCCCATCAGTCCAATTTCCCGGGCAATGGCGGCAGCCGTGGCCGGATGGTCACCGGTGATCATGCCCACCCTGATCCCGGCGCCGCGGGCAGTTTTGATCACCTCGGCGACGTCCGGCCGGGGCGGGTCGTGGAGGGCGATCAGCCCCAGGAACTCAAGCCCGTCCTCGACCTCCGCTACCGGGCTCCCCAGCCACCGCTGCAACTCCCCGGGAAGCGTGCGGGCAGCTACGGCCATGATCCGCAGGCCCCGTGAGGCCATCGCTTCGACTTCCTCCGCCGCAGCGGCGGCGGATCCCGAACAAAGCGGCAGGACAGATTCCGGCGCGCCCTTGACGAAAACAGTGGTGCCCACAATCACCGATTCGCGGCGCCGGCGGGGATCAAAGGCGAACCGCCGCAACGGTTGTTCATCATCCGGTTCTGACCCGGAGAGGCGGCGGGACAAGACATCGATGGCAGCCTCCATCGGGTCACCCTCGGCCCTCCACTCATCGCCGCGGAGCATAACCCGGCCCTGCGAAGCTGCCCGGGCGGCGAGCGCCACGCGGGCTGCCGCCGGGATCCCCGGCCCCGCGACGTCGGCCACGGGCTGGTACCCCTCACCGGTGATCTTCACCAGCCCGTCCGTTGTGAAGACTTCGACGGCGTTCATCCGGTTCTGCGTCAGGGTTCCGGTCTTGTCTGTGCAAATGAAGGTGGTGGATCCCAGGGTTTCCACCGCTTCGAGGTTGCGGACCAGCGCGTTCCGCGCCGCCATGCGTTGGGCACCCATTGCCAGCGAAAGGGTCACTGTTGGCAGGAGCCCCTCCGGGATGAGTGCGACGGCGACGCCGATGGCGAACAGGAAGGCGTCGCGCCAGGGGATGCCCACCAGCAGGGAGACGAGGAAGAAGAACCCGGCCACTGCAAGTGCCACCGCCGCGATGAGGCGGACAATCCGGCGCAGCTCGAGCGCCAGCGGCGTGGGCGGCGATTCCGTGCCGCTGGTCAGCGCTGCAATGCCGGCCAGCCGGGTGTTCCCCCCGGTACGGGACACCACGCCGTCGGCCTCTCCGTTGACAAGGAATGTCCCGCCCCAGGCGCTGTCGCCGCTGGACTTGGCCACGGCTTCACTCTCACCGGTCAGCATGGACTCGTCCACTGCGCAGCCGGACGCGTTAGCAAGGACGACGTCGGCGGGAACCCGGTCGCCCGCGGTCAGAACTACAGCGTCCCCCGGGACCAGACCGCTGGTGTGCACCCTCAGCAGCCGTCCGTCCCGGCGGACGGAGACGTCAGCCGGGAGCAGGCCACGGAGCTTAGCCGCTGCGTGCTGGGCCCGTTCCTGCTGGACGTGGGCGAAGATCCCGTTGACGATCACCACCAGGATGACTGCGACGCCCAGTTCCGGCATCCCGGCGATGAAGGCCAGTGCTGCCGCGCACCAGAGCATGAGGGCAAAGAAGTGGGTCAGCTCGCCCAGCAGTTTCCGCCAACGGGACACTGTCTTCGCGGCCGGGAGGACATTGGGACCGGTCTCCCTCAACAACGCCGCTGCCCGCTGCGAGCTCAACCCTGCGGCCACCGGCCCAGGAGCCGGTGGGCCCGCTGGCTGGGTCACGGCAGCTTCAGCCCCGGCACGTGCGTGTCCACCAGGGGGCCGAGCGTGAAGCGCCGGGTCTCGCCGGCGGCCAAAAGTACCTGTTCGGGACCAACCTGCATGCGGATGGCCGCGGCATCGCCAGGAGCTGCGGAGACGCTCAGTGTTCCGTGTTCGAGGTGGACTGTGAGCAGATGGTCCCGGTAACGGACCCGGAATTCCACGGTGCTGATGCCCTTGGGCATTTTCGGCGCGAAAAGGAGGGCGTCCCTGGTGATCCTGAGGCCTGCGAAGCTTCGCTGGACAACGTCGATGGTTCCTGCCATCGCGCCGAGGTGGATGCCCGTGTGGGTGGTGCCTCCCTGCGTGTCGTCAAGGTCCGCACTCAGCGCTTCGCGGAAGGTGTTCCATGCCCGCTCCGGATCCCTCGCGGCCAGCACCGATGCATGGGCCACCCGGCTCAGGGTGGAACCATGGGCCGTGCGGGAAAGGTAGTAGTCAACGGTGCGTGCCACCTGCTCAGCCGAGACTTCGTAGCCCAGGCGGGCCAGGAAAGAGGTCAGTTCGTTCTCGCCCAGGACGTACAGCAGCATCAGCACATCGGCCTGTTTGGCCAGCCTGTACCGGTTGGTGCTGTCCCCTTCGGCTTCGAGGATCAGGTCCAGCCGTTCGATGTTCCGGTAGGTGTTCCGGTAGTGCTCCCAGTCAAGCTCCAGCAGATCCTCGTAGCCTGCGAACTGGCTGATGATGCCGCCGTGGAATGGCACTGACATTCTCGTGCTGACCTGCAGCCAACCGTCGATTTCCGAAGGGTCAATGTTCAGGCGGTCCTGAAGGTCTTCGAGGTCGTGGCCGGACAGCAGGCTCATGATCTCGCAGGCCTGGGCGCATACCCAGGCAGCCATCACGTTCGTGTAGGCGTTGTCGTCCAGGCCGGCGCCCGGGTTTGCCGGATAGCCCGTGTGGTACTCATCGGGGCCCATGAGGCCACGCAGATGAAACCTTTCCGAGTCCTGGTCGTAATCGGCCATGGAGGAGACCAGCCGTGCCACCTCAACGATGAGCTCCGCGCCGTGGCGGAGGAGCCATTCCCTGTCCTGCGTGGCCAGGAAGTACTGCCAGGCACTCGAGGCCACCGCCAGCCCCGCATGGCGTTGAAGATGGGAGTAGTCAGGCACCCACCGGCCGGAGCGCCGGTTGAAAAGAAGCCTGGGTGTCTCTTCCCGCCCGTCGCTGCCGCTTTGCCAGGGAAAGAGCGCACCCCGGAACCCCGACGCCGCTGCTGCTTCCCTGGCCGCCGGAAGCCGCCGCCAACGGTAGTTGATCAGGGAGCGGGCAACCATCGGCAGCCGTGTCGTCAGCAGGGGCAGGACGAAGAGCTCATCCCAGAAAATATGTCCGCGGTAGCCCTCACCATGGAGCCCGCGCGCTGGCACACCGGCGTCAAGTTCCGCCGTATGCGGGCTCAACGTCTGGAGCAGGTGGAAGACATGAAGGTTCAGGATCAGCTGCACGTGCGGGCTGCCGCCCAAATCGATGGCGAACAGATGCAACAGCCTGCCCCAGGCGGCCCCGTGCTCGGCCAGCATCCCGTCAAAATCCAAGCCGGCAGTCCTGAGCACTGACAGGGCGGCCAACGCCGGAGAGGAAATCGCCCGGTCCCGGGAGGTCACCATAGCTGCCGTCTTGGTTACCACCACCGGCGCGGCGTCGGTCAGCTGAAGGTCCCAGGTCCGGCAATACACGCCGGTTTCCTCCCCCGGTGCGCCAGCACCATGCGCACCACCGTGCGCGCCGAGGTCCGGCGCGCAAGTGCCATGCGCGCCAGTGCCATGCGCGCCAGGGTCCGGCACCTTGCCGGGTGCTGTTCCGGAGATGGCCGTCCGCAACGCGGTGGCGATCCTGATATGGCTTTGGCTTGTTTCCACCTCAATGACCGGAACAGGCTCCGCAGGTGCCGGCAAGCCCAACGGGACAAGATGGTGGTGGGACAGGAGCGCGTCCTCCGGAACATTCTCGTTCGTGACGTTGGTGTCCACTCCGGTGCGCAACACCAAAGCCCCGCTCCAGCCCAGAGCTGTGAAAGTGGTTTCCAGCGCCATCAAGTGCGGCTGGGCCATTGACACGAACCGGCGCTGGACCACAGCCAGCCGGCGTCCATCGGGTGACTCCAGCAATACTTCGCGTTCCAGGGTTGCCGTGCGCATGTCGAGGACCCGGCGTTCCCGGAGAATCCTCAGGCCACCGCCGGACCACCACCCTGAGCCATCCAGCCGGACATCCAGCACCAGCCAGTTGGGCTGGTTCACCATGTGCTCGTCCTCGGTATCCTGGCCCTGCACCCGGCTGATCAGCCTGTTGTAGACCCCGGCCAGGTACGTCCCCGGATAACGGACTTCGCTCATCCGGCTCTCGGGAGCAGCGCCGCGGACTGCCACATACCCGTTGCCGAGGGTAGTCAGAGCCTCCCGGTGACCTTCATGGGCCGGGTCGTAGCCCTCATAGACCAGGCGCCACGGGTCAGTCAGGACGCGGCCCAGATCGAGCTGGCTCACGTCCGTCAGGACAACGTCGGCGCCTGCTGCCTCCAGCTCGGCCCGCCGCTGCGCCCTGTCGATCCCTACTACCAGGCCAAAACCGCCGCGTCGCGCAGCTTCCACACCTGCCACTGCATCCTCGATCACCACGGCCCTGGCGGGAGGGACCCCCAGCCGGTGGACTACCTCAAGAAACAATGCAGGGTCAGGCTTGCCGGGCAGCCCCAGCTCGCCGGCGATGACACCGCCCACCACCAGGTCGAAGGCGTCCGTGAGGCCGGCTGCGGCCAGGACAGCGGATGCGTTGCGGCTGGACGTTGCAAGGACCACGGGAACCCGTGCTGAGCGCAGCCTGTCAAGCAGGGCCACGGTCCCCGGAAATGCCTTGACGCCGTCGCGCCCCAGCCGCTGCCTGAAAAGTTGGTCCTTCCGCATTGCCAGCCCATGGACTGACCAGTCCCCGGCGGCATCTGCAGCCGTTCCCTCCGGAAGGATGATGCCGCGGGATCCGAGAAAGGCCTCCAGACCTTCCCGCCGCGGCCGGCCATCCACGTAATTGACGTAATCGGAGTGGCTGAAGGGACTGCTTATGGCCTCGGCCGGGATCCTGGGGTCCTTCAGCACGTCGTCGAAGAGTTCCTTCCACGCATCCTCGTGAACAGAGGCCGTGTCGGTGACCACTCCGTCCAGGTCGAAAATGACCGCGTCAAACGGCGACAGGGCTGCCGAGGCTGTGGGTGAGTGCACCATGGCTGGTCACCGTCGATGCTCGGGTGCTGGACCGGGCGGCCGCTGGGACGCCGCCTGGGACGCCGGCTGGCGTGGGCGTGGCGTGAGGTCCAGCTTAAGCAGATGGAAAGTGCCGATTGCCGCGAAAAACACGGAGAGGACCAGGGAGAGCCAGAACGACTGGAGATTGATCTCCAGTCCGAACATGGGCTTTGCGAGTTCCCCCAGCGCCAGCGAGAAGATGAGGGTGAATCCTAGGACATAGAGGGCCGGCAGGAGGAGGAGCCCCAGCGGATGGGACCGGTAGGTGAGGAAGGCCAGCAGCAGGAAAGCAGGCATGATGAAGCAGAGGTCCAGAATGAAGATCGAGTACAGCGAATCGATCTGGTCCCCTGAGATCATCAGGGGCACCAGCATGGCGATCCAGAGCGGGTAGAAGATCAGCGGCTGAAGGAGCGCGCCGGAGGCAGACACGATGCGGAGGTTCCGGGGCAGATCCGGTTCGAAGAGATTCCGCTCGAGGCTGGCCCCGGCAGCAATAAGCGCCCAGAAGGAGAGGCCGAAGATTGCCAGGTACACAAGGTAGAAGCCGTTGTACGCCCGCTCGATGGCGTAGATTCCGTAGGCGTAGAAGAAGTAGCCGAGCAACCCCAGCGCGGCGATTTGCCCTTTCGCAGGCTCGTTTCCGCCCGCCAGCGCCAAGGCAATCAGCACTGCTGAGGCAAGGGCGGAAATGATGTCCTGTGAGAAGGCGCCCGGCCTCAGGTCCTCCGCAACGACGCCCGCGTAGATTCCGGGGACGGCCACACCCGTGACTGCTGCCACGAGAGCAAGCAGGCCTGTGACAGCCCACAGGACCCTGTGAAGCCGGAGGTTTCTGAGCACGATTCTTGGCGCCTTCCTGTCAACGCCAACTCAAGCACCGCGCCGCTTGCCCAGGGCAGAGGCTTTGGTCCCAGCAGCCTGCGCCACGTTAGGCTGGTATCCCATGACTTCTGAGACAAAGCCCCACCCCCGGTCCGGCCACCGGAGCGCCGGCCTAAGCACCGTTGTGGGCGCCGCCGTCGCCGATGCCCTCCTGATCATGGTGTTCGCCGCGATCGGAAGGGACGCACACCAGCGCGGGGACATCATCATCGGGGTGCTCCTGACGGCATGGCCGTTTCTTGCCGGGGCGGCGCTTGGGTGGTTGTCCTTCAGGGTTTGGCGGAGCCCACTGGCCGTGCTGCCTTCGGGGCTGGGGGTCTGGATCGGCGCTCTTGCCGGCGGCATGATCCTCCGGGCCCTCACAGGGCAGACAGTCGTGTTCGCATTTGTTGTTGTGGCCCTGCTAAGCCTGGGAATCCTGCTTGTTGGCTACCGGCTCCTCCTTGCCGGCATACGCCGCATGGGCAGGGCGCGCGGCCAGCGTTGATAGGGCCCGCATGTAATAGGCTGGCAAGACGATACAGCCTGCCGGGCACAGCTACGGCCAACAGATCCCGGAGGGATTGACAAGTGATCACCGCATTCGTTCTGATCAAGACCGACGCCGCCCGCATCCCGGAAACTGCCGAGGAGATTTCGGCTATTCCGGGCATCAGCGAGGTCTATTCGGTCACTGGGGAATGGGACCTCATCGCGGTGGCCCGTGTGGCCGGACACGAGGACCTGGCCGATGTCATTGCCGACAAACTCTCCAAAGTGCCTGCCGTCGTCCACACCACCACGCATATTGCTTTCCGCGCATACTCCCAGCACGATCTCGATGCGGCGTTTGCGCTGGGTTTCGAGGAGTAGGCGTCGCCCCGCAGTAAGCAAGTACCGCCTACTTAAAAAACGAGTACCCCCTACGCATGTGTCCCGGGGGCCCGCCCTCTTAGAGTCGTGAATAAGGTGACCTTCAGGGACGGCTGGGCCCAAAGGAACTTCGGCGAGCAGATCCCACCCCTGATCCGCCTCTCCTGAGCAGTCACATGCCTGTTTTGTGAGGCGCCCTCTACGCACAGTTTCGTTCCGAGGCAATAATGGCGAAACCAGCCGCAAAGACACCACGTGGCCGGGCACCAGTGTTTTTTGATGCCAGCGGCAACCGCTGGCGAAGAGTCCTGGGCCTTTTGTTTGCGGCGATGATGTCGGTTGTCCTGTCGACTGCAGGCATCCTCCCGTCTGCCACTGCGCCCGTGCATCCGGGGCACCGGCACCAGGCGTCTGATTACCCGCGGGAGCTGTTGGCCCTGCAGGACCTGGAGAACATTCCCAAGCTTGGGTACCACGAGCAAGCTTCCATTTTTCACCGCATCGCCCTGGTGGAGCAGCGGGACGGCAAGACTGTGCTCAAGGATCCGTTCAGCGACACCGTCTGGAGGGAGGCCACTCCCGACGAAATACCGTTGATTGGCACCAGCCCCTACGTTGTGGAGGCGTATGGCGAACCGCTGGAACGCACGCTGATGCTGACGTTCGACGACGGGCCTGATCCCCGCTTCACCCCGGAGATCCTGGATCTCTTGTCAAAAGAGGGCGTGCCTGCGACTTTCTTCCCTGTGGGAGACAACATCGTCAAGTACGCCGACATCTTCCAGCGCATCATCCGCGAAGGGCACATGGTTGGCAACCACACCCTGTCCCACATCGATTTCTGGGCGCATGACGACGCCGACAACCGCCAGCAGATCATCGGCGCCGACCGGGTGATGCGTGCTACGGACCATTACGACTCCAGGCTGTTCCGGATCCCCACCGGCAACCCTGAAAACAACACCCTTGCGCTCCTGCAGGCACAACAGCTGGGATACCTGCACGTCAACATGGACGTTGACACCCGCGACTGGGAGTACGCCCCTGGGGTTCCCATCCAGCTGCCGGAGCTGGACGGCCGGGGCCACGTCATCCTGACCCACGACGCCGGCGGCGACCGCACCGCGACGATCAACATGCTCAAGGAGTTCATTCCCCGGGCAAAAGCGCAGGGTTACACGTTCACTACAGTCCAGCCCCTGCTGCCCCCGGAATACATCCCCCAGCGGAGCGTGCCCACCAGTGTGGAGGACACCGCTACGCTGGCGGCGCTGACCACGCTCCTGGTGACGCCTAATGTGGTGCTGACCTGGCTATTCTGGTTCGGCATCGGATCCCTGACTGTGCTGACGTTCCTGTTCGTGGTCCTGGCCCTGGTCAGCAACGCCCGCCAGAGGAAACGCCTTTGGCCCGAGATCGAGGACAAGGACTGGCCGTTCGTCAGCGTGGTCCTGCCGGTCTTCAACGAAGAGCTGGTGGTGGCAAAAACCCTGGACGCCCTCCGGGCGAGCGACTACCCCCTGATGGAAGTTGTGGCAGTGAACGACGGGTCCACCGACGGCACACTGGCCGTGCTGACCGAATACGCCAGGACCTGGCCCGGGCTGCGTGTGATCGACCAGCCCAACGGCGGAAAGCCTGCTGCGAGTAACCACGGCATCGACGAGTCCTGGGGAGAGATCATTGTTACGCTCGACGGCGACACGCTGTTTGAGCCCCAGACCATCAAAATGCTCACCCGCCACTTCCTTGCTCCCCGCAACGGCAAGGAAGTAGGAGCCGTGGCCGGCCATGTGAAAGTAGGAAACCGCCGCAACCTCATCTCCGCCTGGCAAAGCCTCGAGTACCTGTCCGGCATTTGCGTCACCCGGATGGCTGAGGGCCTGATGGGCGCGATTTCCATTGTTCCGGGTGCCTGCGCCGCATGGCGGGGGGAGGCGCTGAGGAAAGCCGGCGGCTACTCCCACGACACCCTGGCAGAAGACGCTGACCTGACGCTTTCCCTGCAGAAGCTTGGTTACAGCATCGTGCAGGAGAACGAGGCAGTGGCCTGGACCGAAGCTCCCCTGACGCTGCGGGGATTATTCAAGCAGCGGCTGCGCTGGACCTACGGCAACATCCAAACGCTCTACAAGCACCGTTCCATGCTGTTCAGGCCCAAGTACGGTGCCCTGGGGATGCTCACCATGCCCTATGCATTGATTTCAGTGCTGGTGCCGCTGATCTTTATGCCGTTGACGCTCCTTGTCGCGTTCATGAGCCTCAGCAGAGGTGACTGGCAGGCCATAGCCATCTTCTCCGCGTTCGTCGCCTCAACCCACCTGGTGATTTCCATCGTGGCGGTGCTGATGGTCCGGGAAAGCCCGCTCCACCTGCTGATGGTCCCCATCTACAGGCTCATCTACGAGCCCCTTCGTGCGTACGTCGTCTTTGGGTCCGCCATTCAGGCTGTTCGTGGCACCGCAGTGGGCTGGTACAGGCCGGAGCGGACCAACAGCGTGGTGATGGCCCCCGCCCCGCGAAAGGCAGGTTCCATAACTGCTGGCGCGGTCTGACCCGGGGTTCCGCCACTATGGCCGAATAAATGCGACGGGAATATAGTGGTCCATCCTGACATGCACGCATTTGACCAGCGAGGTGGCATCGAGCAATGCCGGCATCCATGTGGCGGGGCAGCGTTGCCCTTGGCCTGGCTGCGGCGTTGTCCCTTGCGGCGTGCGCTTCCGGCCGCGACGCCAGCGGCCAGGATGGAAATGGCCAGGACGCAGAAGTGACCCAGCCCGCGGCGGGCCTACGTTGGTTTGGTGGATACCTGGACGTCACCATCCTCCCTGGGCTTAGCCTCCAGGATGCGCCATCGCCGGGAAAGGCCACCACAGTCCTTTCCTTCATCACTTCCAGTCCCGACAATCCGTGTGAACCGTCCTGGGGCCGCTCCTACGGCCTCGAACAGGCCAGCAGCAGGCTCGGCCTCGACGCACAGGTGGACGCCTTCCGCAAAGCCGGTAATGACATCGCCATATCCTTCGGCGGGCAACTCGGCAAGGAATTGGCTGTGACCTGCACGGACGCTGACGCCTTGACCCGGGCCTATGAAGAGGTCATCAACCGGTACGGGCCCGCCACCGTGGATCTCGACGTCGAAGGAGCAGCCGCCGCCGATCCCGCCGCTGCCCAACGACGGGCCGCTGCCATGGCACGGCTCCAGGACAGCCGTCCTCCTGAAGCGCCGCTAAAGGTATGGCTGACCCTTCCGGTCTCGGTACAGGGACTGACACCCGCGGCAGTGATCTCACTGGAAACGATGATCGCGGCCGGCGTTGAACTCGCCGGCGTGAACCTCATGACGATGAACTTCGGCCCGCTGGCTCAAGGACAATCGATGCTCGACGCATCAACCAGCGCGGCAGAAGCTAGCCACCGCACCCTGGCAGGCATCTACGAAAACGCCGGCAAACCCCTCGACGCCGCAGGCTTGTGGGAAAGAATCGGACTCACGCCGATGATCGGCCAAAACGACGTGCCAGGTCAGATCTTCACTCTTGAGGACGCCGAGGGGCTGAACAGCTTTGCACAGGAACGTGGTGTGGGGCGAATGTCCATGTGGTCCCTGAACAGGGACAAAGGCTGCAGTTCGCTTGACGAAGTGCAGGCACCGAACGTGGCTGCGCATAGCTGCAGTGGCGTCGAGGGGCCCCCCGGGATGTTCGCGGAAGCCCTGAGCCGGGGGTTTGCGGACACTGATTCGGCGGCGGGACCTTGAGAATGCGAAAACGTCACGTCACGGCGTCGGCGTTTCTCGTCATGGTCCTGGTGGCAGCCGGCTGCGCAGGCCAGTCTCCGCCGGTGGCCGGTGAACTTCTTCTTCCGAACGTATATGTCACTGCGTACTCCTGGTTCGACAACACACCCGCCGGTTCGCCTGCCATTAGTCATCCCGTTCTGCATCAAACCGCGGGCGGCACGGGCACCTATGAGGATCCTGTCACAGTGGCGGTTGGACACTCGCTGGAGACAGGCGAGGACGTTTTAGATATTCCCGCAGGAACAAAAATCTACGTGCCCAGCGTGCGGAGATACTTCATCGTGGAGGACACCTGCGGGGACGGGCCTTCGCCGGAGGATGGGCCCTGCCATTCAGGAGCTGAAGAGTTCGGCGATGCCTCCCTCTGGATCGATCTGTGGATCGGCGGCGAAGGCGAGAGGGCAGCACTGGCCCGCAGCTGTGCGAAGGCCATCACGGGCGTCCATACAGTGATCCTCAATCCGGGCGGGAACTACCTGGTGGCCTCTGGGGCGGGGGTTATTCACGAAGACAGCTGTGATGCTGACTACGGCAACACCGTGATCACGAAGTGACGTCGTACTCAGTGATGCGTGAGCGATACCCATTTGTCGAGGACAGCGGCCGCGGCGCCTGAATCGATTGACTCGGCGGCCTTGGCCAGCGCCGTGCGCATGCGGTCAAGAAATGGACCTTCCGCCGTCAGGTCGAACGCGACCAGACCGGCCGCAGCGTTAACCAGGACTGCGTCCCTGGCGGCTCCTCCCCTGCCCGCAAGGACTTCACGCACGACGGCGGCGTTTGCCTTGGCGTCCCCGCCGCGGAGTTCCTCCACCGTTGCGGGACGGATCCCCAGATCGGCGGGTGAAAAGACCAGCCGGGACACCGCTCCGTTGCGGATTTCCCAGACAGTGGAGGGCCCTGTTGTGGTCAGTTCGTCCAAGCCGTCATTGCCCCGGAAAACCAGCCCGCGGCTGCCGCGCTGCGCAAGGACCCCGGCAACCAGGGGTGCCATCCTGGCATTGGCCACACCCACGGCGGATGCCTGCACCAGCGCCGGATTCGTGAGCGGACCCAGGAAATTGAACGCTGTGGGAATGGCGAGTTCCCGCCGCGGCACGGCCGTGTGGCGGAACGACGGGTGGAAGACCTGCGCGAAGCAGAAGGTGATGCCCGCCTCCGCTGCGTTCAGCGCCACCCGTTCCACCGGCAGGTCGAGCCTGACACCGAGGGCTTCGAGCACATCCGCCGAACCCGACGACGACGACGCTGCCCTGTTGCCGTGTTTGACTACCTTCGCGCCGGCTCCGGCAGCCACCAGGGC
Organism: Pseudarthrobacter sp. DSP2-3-2b1; assembly: GCF_049895945.1. Lineage (NCBI taxonomy): Bacteria > Bacillati > Actinomycetota > Actinomycetes > Micrococcales > Micrococcaceae > Pseudarthrobacter > Pseudarthrobacter sp. DSP2-3-2b1. The sequence continues at coordinate 216,826 of NZ_JAFCTI010000004.1, forward strand.
CGCCATGGTGGAGATGTTCACGGTGTTCTGCTGGTCACCGCCGGTGCCCACGATGTCCAGCTTTTCGCCGGGGATGCTGATCGGCCTGGCGTGGCCAAGCATCGCATCGACCAGCCCTGAAATCTCGTCAACGGTCTCGCCTTTAGCACTGAGGGCGACCAGGAATCCGGCGATCTGGGCGGGCGTGGCCTCCCCGGACATGATGGTGTCCATGGCCCAGGCGGTGTTGTCCGATGTCAGGTCGGTGCCATTGATGAGAGCGGAGATGAGCCGCGGCCAGGTGTTGCCGGGTGCCGATGCGGTTGCCTGAGAAGTCACCTCCTGATGCTATCCAGCCACCCCGGCCATGACCAATGCGGACGGCAACGGGAACTTTTCGCAGTGATTTCGCGTCTTTGTAGAAAAAGTCCCCTGAAAAGGCGGTTCGCGTTGGGAAGTACGGAGTTTTATAGACATAATGTCTATGTGACATCTGCGACCCATGCCCCCAGTACCCCGGCGCACCCAACGCTGAACCGCCCCAACATGGTTTCTGTAGGAACCGTAGTCTGGCTGTCCAGTGAGTTGATGTTCTTCGCCGGTCTCTTCGCCATGTACTTCACGCTGCGCTCCACGAGCGGGCAGATGTGGGCGGAAGAGACAGCGAAGCTCAACTTCCCCTTTGCGCTCGTCAACACCATCGTCCTCGTGGCCAGTTCCTTTACTTGCCAGATGGGCGTGTTCGCCGCCGAACGGCTGCAGCCGCGCAAGACCGGCGGCCCGTTCCAGTTTGTCCGTTGGGGCATGAACGAATGGTTCACCTTGACGTTCATCATGGGGGCATTCTTCGTCGCCGGCCAGACCACGGAATACGCCATGCTGGTTTCAGAGCACGTTTCGCTCTCTTCCAACGCCTATGGCTCGGCGTTCTATATCACCACCGGCTTCCACGGCCTCCACGTCATCGGCGGCCTCGTTGCTTTCCTCTTGATTATCGGGCGCTCGTTCGCAGCGAAGAAGTTCGGCCACTTCGAAGCGACCTCGGCGATTGTCACGTCCTACTACTGGCACTTCGTCGACGTTGTCTGGATCGGCCTCTTCCTGGTCATCTACGTGCTGAAGTAGTCGGGCTTTGTTTCCTTTTCTACAAGAGGCAGAATTTCAAGAAGCGGCTCACGGAGCCGGCGCAGGATCGAATAAAGGAACCACCACGTGAAGGCTCTCTCGCAAAAGCGGCGTCACCCACTTGCAGTAATAGCGCTGCTCCTGATGGGACTCCTCGTCACTGGTGGGCTCTACGCCGTGGCCACCACCGTCAACGAGGCCAAGGCCTCCACCACGAGTTTCAGTGCAAACGACACCGCAGAGGGCGAGAAGCTCTTCGCCGCCAACTGCGCCACGTGCCACGGCATGGGCGCCAGCGGCACCCAGGACGGACCGTCCCTGGTCGGTGTCGGTGCGGCTTCTGTTGACTTCCAGGTCGGAACCGGCCGCATGCCGATGCAGATGAACGGCCCGCAGGCCTACAAAAAGCCGGCCCAGTTCAATGAGACCCAGACCCACCAACTGTCAGCTTACGTAGCTTCCCTGGGAGCCGGCCCGGCAATCCCTGAAGAGGGCCTGCTGGACGAAAAGGGTGACGCAGCCGCCGGCGGTGAGCTGTTCCGCGTGAACTGTGCAATGTGCCACAACGCCGCTGCTGCCGGTGGTGCCCTTACCCGCGGCAAGTTCGCACCTGCCCTTGCTGATGTCTCCGGCAAGCACATCTACGAAGCCATGGTTACCGGTCCGCAGAACATGCCGGTCTTCAGTGACGCCAACGTCACCCCCGAAGGCAAGCGCGACATCATCACCTTCCTGAAGCAGATCGAAGCCAACGGCTCTCCCGGCGGCGCTGACCTCGGCGCTCTCGGCCCTGTAGCGGAAGGCCTCTTCGTCTGGGTGGCAGGCCTGGGCGTTATCATCGCCTTCACCATTTGGCTCACTTCCCGAACGTCTTAGGACGCTCGGCAAGAATTAAGAACTTCTGCTGCCAAGTCAGCAGTTTGACATTGAAAACTAACTCGGCAAAAAAGCCGGGACGAGAGAAGGATGAGGCGAATTATGGGCAACCATAGTGACGGCAGTCCGAGCCACTCGGGCACCGTAGCTACGGCTGGTCAGAATGAGGTGGAGAAGTTCCAGGATCCTGGAATTCCCCCGCACCGTTTGCGCCTGGCCGACACGGACCCGAAGGCCGCAAAGCGTGCAGAACGGCAGGTCGCCCTTCTTTTCGGCGCGTCCGTGCTTGGCACCGTGTTGTTCCTGGTGGCGTACTTCGCCATCGATCTGGGTGATGCGAGCATCGCCACCATTAGGCTGCAGAACGCCCTGCTTGGCCTTGGCACTGCCTTTGCCATGCTTGGCATCGGAACCGGCATCGTGCATTGGGCCAAGGCCCTGATGCCTGATCACGAGGTCTCCGAAGAGCGCCACCCCATCCGCACCGAAGACGACCGCAAGGCCGCCGTTCGGATCGTGGACGATATCGTTGACGAGACCGGCATCAAGCGCCGCCCCCTCATCCGCAACACGCTTCTCGGCGCCGTGGCCCTCGCACCGCTGCCCGCCCTGGCGATCTTCGGTGACCTTGGCCCCCGCCCGGACAATAAACTGGCCCACACCATGTGGGCCCCGCAGGAAGGCAAGCTCAAACGCCTTACCCGTGACCCCGACGGCACGCCCATCAAGGCTTCTGACGTCACCATCGGTTCGGCGTTCCATGTTATTCCGGAAGGCCTTAACGAACTGCATGAAGGCAAGCTCAACGAAAAAGCGAAAGCCGTTGTCCTCCTCATGCGCCTTGACCCCGCCTCGCTGAACCCCTCTGAGGGCCGCGAGGACTGGAGCTACAACGGCATCGTTGCCTACTCCAAGATCTGCACCCACGTCGGTTGCCCTGTTGCTCTCTACGAGCAGCAGACGCACCATCTGCTGTGCCCGTGCCACCAGTCCACCTTCGACCTCACGAACGAGTGCAAGGTGATCTTCGGCCCCGCCAGCCGGCCCCTCCCCCAGCTGCCGATCGCAGTTGATGACGAAGGCTACCTGGTCGCCACCAGCGACTTCAATGAACCTGTAGGACCAAGTTACTGGGAGCGTGATGAGCATGAGCGCAGCGTCTAAAGCTGAAGCCCCCGCCTTCGTCGCCAAGACCAAAGCCGGACGCATTACTGATTTTGTCGACTCACGCGTCGGCGGATCAGGCATCCTGCGCGAATTCGGACGAAAAGTATTTCCCGACCATTGGTCGTTCATGTTCGGCGAAGTCGCGCTGTACTCCTTCGTTATTCTCTTGCTGTCGGGTACCTTCCTGACCTTCTTCTTTGACCCCTCCATGGCGGAAACGCACTACGACGGCTCCTACGTTCCCTTGAAGAACGTTGAAATGTCTGTGGCCTACAGCTCGTCGCTGGATATCTCCTTCGACGTCCGCGGCGGCCTTTTCATGCGCCAGGTACACCACTGGTCGGCACTGCTGTTCGTAGCCTCGATTGCTGTCCACATGCTCCGGGTGTTCTTCACGGGAGCCTTCCGCAAACCGCGCGAAATGAACTGGGTAGTGGGCGGCGTCCTTCTGATCCTGGCCATGGCAGCCGGCTTCACCGGTTACTCACTCCCCGATGACCTGCTGTCCGGCAACGGCCTGCGGATCATCGACGGCGTTATGAAAGCCATCCCCGTTATTGGAACGTATGCATCGTTCTTCTTCTTCGGCGGAGAATTCCCGGGCACCATGGTCATCGGCCGCCTGTACATGCTGCACATCCTGCTGGTGCCTGCGCTCATCCTCCTGATGATCGTGCTGCACCTCTTTATGGTGGTAGTCCACAAGCACACCCAGTACCCCGGCCCGGGCCGCAACGACGGCAACGTGGTTGGCTACCCGCTCGGACCGGTCTACGCCGCCAAGGCTGGTGGATTCTTCTTCATCGTCTTCGGTGTTATTGCGCTGATGGCAGCCTTCTTCACCATCAACCCAATCTGGAACTATGGGCCGTATGACCCCTCGCCGGTGTCCGCCGGTACCCAGCCTGACTGGTATATCGGATTTGTTGACGGGGCTCTCCGGCTGATGCCTGGCACGCTCGGAGACTTCCAGTTCGAGTTCGTCGTTTTCGGTTTTGTACTGTCCCTGAACGTCCTCCTCCCGGCCCTGGTGCCGGCAGGCATTCTGTTCACGGTGATGTTCATGTACCCGTGGATCGAAAGCTGGATCACCAAGGACAACCGCGAACACCACGTCCTGGACCGTCCGCGCAACGCCCCCACCCGCACAGCGATCGGCGTCGCAGGCTTCATCTGGTACTGCGTGATGTGGGCTGCTGCAGGCTCTGACCTCATTGCCACGCACTTCCACGTGTCACTGAACGACGTCACGTACTGGCTGCGTACCTTGTTCTTCATCGGCCCGATCATCGGCTTCATCGTTGCCAAGCGCGTTGCCCTGGCGCTCCAGCGCAAGGACCGCGAAATCGCACTCCACGGCCGCGAAACCGGCCGCATCGTACGGCTGCCGCATGGCGAGTTCATCGAGGTGCACGCACCGCTGGACGAGTACAAGCGCTACAAGCTTGTCGGCTTCGAATCCCCGGCACCGTTGCCCGCAGTTCCCAATGACCACGGCATCGTGACCCGCAAGGAAAAGCGGCGTGCGTTCCTGTCCAAGTGGTTCTTCGAGGACCGTGTCGCACCGGCTACGCCTGCCGAGCTGGAGGCCGCACACGGCCACCACGCACCGGCAGTGGAAGCAGCAGAGGAAAGCAAGAGCCTCAGCCACTGACTCCACAGCTATTAAGATCCACGCAGAAGGGCGGGGCCCCTGGGGCCAGGCCGTGTGTGTTTGGTTGGTTTACCCCCCCCCGTTTTGCGAATTTGTTCGGTTCCCGGACGAGTGGTTGCGGGCCGGACGGGCCCCGGGGCGTTGCAACGGCACCCACAGCTTGTACCGGTCGGCCCGGTAGTACGAGACGGAGTAGTCAACCATCGCGCGGGCAACAAAGGCGTGGCGCTGGATCTTGAGCAACGGTGTGCCCACATCCACGTTGAGCAGCCGGGCGGTGGACGGGGAGGCCGCTGTAGCCTCGATCATGTCCTCCCCCCACTCCATCACCAGGCCGAACTGTTCGCTGAGCACGTTGTAGAGGGAGGTAGGAGGATCGCCGTCCAGGAGACCGGGCACACGGTGCGCCGGAATGAAGTTCTCATCCACGCTCATGGGCTCGCCGTCGGCCAGCAAAAGCCTCCGGAAACGCACCAGGGGTGTACCCTCCTCGACCTGCAGCTCACGGGCCAGGAATGCACTCGCACCGATCTGCTCGAAGCTGAGCACCTTAGCCGCCGGGACCATTCCGCGTCGCTGCATTTCCTCACTGTAGGAAGTGAGTTTTACCTGCAGGTCGAGCTTGGGCTTCCGGACGAACGTGCCAAGTCCTACAACGCGCTCGATGACCTCCTCGCCGACGAGGGCGTCGATGGCTTGGCGGACCGTCATCCTGGCGAGGCCAAACCTTGCCGCCAAATCGCGTTCAGATGGCAAAGCAGATCCCGGTGGACAGGAATCACTGATGTACGCCCTGAGGAGTTCCCTCAGTTGGACGTAGATGGCAATTCCGCTGCTCCGGTCAATCTCACCGGTAACTCCGCCGGCATCAGCAGCCACGGAAGGACGCTCCTGCTTCTGTCTTCACCCTCCAATCTTAAAGCAACCGGGAGCAGGTCTAGACCAGCAGGACCCGGGGTCAGCGGCTGGCCGCCACATTTAGATGACCGGGCCCCGGCCAGCTATATTGGACAGGAAATTTCAGCTGAAGACGGTGGGGGCCCGTCAGGAAAAAGGGAGTCCACTTGCCAGTGCATAAAGCGGTCGTGTCGGCGTCAATCGGCCTGCACGCCCGTCCGGCCGCCGTTTTCGTCAGGGCCGTCACGGAGACTGGACTTCCCATCAGAATCCGGAAGGCAGGCATCGAAGGTGTCGACGCCAGGTCCCTGCTCGAAGTTATGACGGCGGATTTCGAGTTCGGCTGTGAGGTGGAGCTCTCAGTCCCCGACAACGCCGTCACGGACGCCTCCAGTCTTCAGGCAGCCGAGGTGACCCTCCAGTCGCTCGCGCAACTCCTGGAGTCGCAGGGGGCCGCTGACGCCCTGCCGCGGCCACTCAACCCCGGGCGTAGAGGCAAACTGAACCCCGCCGTCACCCCTCCAAACGCTCTCTCCCTTACCGCAACAATTCTCTAAACGCTCTCTCACCTCCCGCCGCACCAATCAAGACGCTCTGTCACATCACGCCATCCTGCGGCGCTGCGCCAAACGCCGTCGCATTTTCCGCTTGCGGTGGCTCCCCGAACGGGATGCAGAAGCCGCCGGCCGTCGTCGGCAGTTCGAGAAATTCCGGTGGGCCTGCGGGAACTGAGAGAGCGTCGTTGGAAAAGCCGCAGGATGTGAGAGAGCGTCGACGGAAAAGGCGCAGTAAGTGAGAGAGCGTCGGTGGTGGCTTCCTGCATGGCGACTGTGGCCACCGAATTCTGGCGGGATGGAATCAACGACGTCGGGCCCCACCTTTCAGTGGGGCCCGACGTCGATATTTGCTTATTTGAGAAGCGGTGAACCCGCGCTTAGTGCGCGTGGTCTCCGCGGCTGTACTCGTAGACCCAGCCAACCAGGGCAACTACGGCGAGTCCGGCTGCGATGTAGACGATCCAGAAGCCAACAGCCAGTCCAAGGAACCCGCCAGCGCACGCAAGCCCGAGGACCAGCGGCCACCAGCTCCAAGGGCTGAAGTGCCCCTGCTCGCCGGCGCCCTCGTGGATCTCGGCGTCGCTGCGGTCCTCCGGACGGGGGCCGACGCGCTTGCCGGTGAAGCCGAGGTACGCGCCGATCATGCCTGCAAGTCCCGCCAGCAGCAGGACACCCAACAGGCCCACGGGCTCATTCCAGTCGGTCAGGTAACCATAAACCAAGGCGACCGGAATGAAGAAGAATACGCCGCCTCCAAAAATCCATGATTCGATCTTCACTTGGCTGTGTCCTTCTGGTCGGCGTTACCGAGTACTGCTGCGGCCGGAGCCGGTGACTCCACTGTGTGGACCTGGGAGAGCTCGGGGTGGTGCAGATCCAGGGCCGGGCGCTCCGAACGGATGCGCGGCAGGGAGGTAAAGTTGTGGCGCGGCGGCGGGCAGGACGTGGCCCACTCGAGCGAAGCACCGAACCCCCAGGGATCGTCCACTTCCACGCGTTCGGCGCTGCGCCAGGTGATGTAGACGTTCCAGAAGAACGGAATCAGCGAGGCGCCCAGCACGAAGGAGGCCACCGTGGAGAACTGGTTCATCCAGGTGAAGTTGTCTTCCACCAGGTAGTCGGCGTAGCGGCGGGGCATGCCCTCAACGCCGAGCCAGTGCTGGATGAGGAAGGTGCCGTGGAAGCCCAGGAACAGGAGCCAGAAGTGGATCTTGCCGAGGCGTTCGTTCAGCATCTTGCCGGTGAACTTTGGCCACCAGAAGTAGAAGCCGGCGAACATGGCGAACACCACGGTGCCGAACACTACGTAGTGGAAGTGCGCTACCACGAAGTACGAGTCCGAGACGTGGAAGTCCAGCGGCGGTGAGGCCAGGATGATGCCGGTCAGGCCACCGAAGAGGAACGTGATGAGGAAGCCGATGCTCCAGAGCATGGGCGTCTCGAACGTCAGCGAACCGCGCCACATGGTGCCGATCCAGTTGAAGAACTTCACGCCGGTGGGTACTGCAATCAGCATGGTCATGAAGGCGAAGAACGGCAGCAGGACCGAGCCGGTCACGTACATGTGGTGGGCCCATACGGTCACGGACAGCGCAGCAATGGCGATGGTGGCATACACCAGACCCTTGTAGCCGAAGATCGGCTTGCGGCTGAAGACCGGGAAGATCTCCGAGACGATGCCGAAGAACGGCAACGCGATGATGTACACCTCGGGGTGCCCGAAGAACCAGAACAAGTGCTGCCAGAGGACTGCACCGCCGTTTTCCGGATCAAAGATGTGCGCACCAAAACGCCGGTCCGCACCCAGGGCGAACAGCGCTGCAGCCAGCGGCGGGAACGCCATCAGCACGAGGATGGACGTGATCAGGGCGTTCCACGTGAAGATCGGCATGCGCCACATGGTCATGCCAGGGGCCCGCATGCACACGATGGTGGTGATGAAGTTGACCGCGCCAAGGATGGTGCCGAAGCCGGACAACGCCAGGCCGAACACCCACAGGTCACCGCCAACGCCGGGGCTGAAGGTTGTGTTGGACAGCGGCGCGTAAGCGAACCAGCCGAACGAAGCGGCACCCTGGGGGGTGATGAATCCGGAGACCGCAATGGTGGAACCGAAGAGGAAGAACCAGAAAGCCAGCGCGTTCAGACGGGGGAAGGCCACGTCCGGGGCACCGATCTGCAGCGGCATGATCACGTTGGTGAAGCCGGCAAACAGGGGCGTAGCGAACATCAGCAGCATCACTGTGCCGTGCATGGTGAACAGCTGGTTGTATTGCTCCTTGGTCTGCAGGATCTGCATACCGGGTTCGAAGAGCTCGGCGCGGATCAGCAGGGCCATCACGCCGCCGAAGCAGAAGAACACGAAGGACGCGATCAGGTACATGTACCCGATGGTCTTGTGGTCAGTGGAGGTGATCCAGTTGACGACGATGCGTCCCTTGGATTTGGGAACCACGGGGGCCGTAAGGACGCCGGTGGTGGGTGCGGATTGAGTGTACGTAGCCACGTCGCTCCCCTTACTTAATTTCGTTCAGGTTGGGGTTACGGTCGTACTCTTCACCGAGGAGGCCCGTGTTGCCGGCGGACCGGAGTTCGTCCATGTGTGCCTGGAATTCAGTTTCGGACACCACCTTGACGCGGAACAGCATTTCGGAGTGGTACTCGCCGCAGAGCTCGGCACACTTACCGTCGTAGGTGCCCTCCTTGGTTGGCGTAAACCTGATGTAGTTGGTCTTGCCCGGAATCATGTCGCGCTTCTGCAGGAAGGCGGGGACCCAGAAGGAGTGGATGACGTCGCGGGCGTTGAGCTCAAGGTCGACTGACTTGTTGACCGGCAGGTAAAGCGTGGGGAGCTTTTCCTTGTCGATCGTGTTGCCTGTCAGGTGCGCCTGCTCACCGGCTTCGTAGACGTCCTCTTGAATGACCTCGCCGGCCTTGTAGTTGAAGTCCCAGGCCCACTGCTTGCCACGGACGTCAACGACGACGTCGGCTGGCTGGGAACGGTCGTCAATGGCCTGCTGGTCGCGGTCAGTGAAGTAGAAGAACACCAGGACCATGAAGATCGGGATGGTCAGGTAAAAGACTTCGAGCGGGAGGTTGAAGCTGGTCTGGCGCGGGAATCCTACTGTCCCCTTGCGGCGCCGGTAGGCCACGATGCACCAGATGATCAGACCCCAGGTAATGGTGCCCACAACCAGGGCAGCAATCCATGAGTTGACCCAGAGGTCCATGATGCGGTCAGTGTTACTGGTGGTGCCACGTTCTGTGGGCAGCCACCCTCTCTCTACCTCTGGCGAACATCCAGTCAAAACCAACGCGCCGGCGATTGCCAAGGCTGAGATCGTAGTGATCGTTGTGCGTCGGCTGCCGGTTCGGTTCTGCGAACTCACAGACGGCCCTTCCTACTTGTTGCTGGAGCCCGGCAAGCAAAAAGCAGTCCCGGGCACACTAAAAGTTTTACTACTCGGTGTAGAGCTTACCGCTCCGCCGGGCGTTTCGCCCACATGTCGGCGCCGTGCCTCCGTGCCGTTTCTGGGCTACGGAAAACAGGCGCCGGCATCGGGCGAAAAGACCGGGTCAGTGGAACGAATCACCGCAGGCGCAGGATCCGCCGGCATTGGGATTGTCGATGGTGAAACCCTGCTTGGAGATGGTGTCCTCGAAGTCGATGCTGGCACCGCTCAGGTAGGGCACACTCATCTTGTCAACGACAACTTCAACGCCGTCGTAATCGCGGACGGCGTCGCCGTCGAGCAGGCGTTCGTCGAAGTAGAGCTGGTAGATCAGTCCCGAACACCCGCCGGGCTGGACAGCAACCCGGAGGCGAAGGTCGGTACGGCCTTCCTGTTCGAGAAGACTGCGGACCTTGCCTGCGGCGACGTCGGTCAACTTGACCTCGTGGGCAGCCAGTTCTTCACTGCCGGCGCTGGTGGTTTCGGTGCTGTTCTCATTGGTTGCGGTGCTCATTGGCCTACCTTCTTAGGACGGGTCCTGGCGGTGCTGCCTGGGCGGCACCTGCCCCTACGGATACGGTACGGGCTATAGCTACATGCTACTTCGGTCAGACGTGTAGCTCTAACTCCTGGCGTAACCATCAGTACGGCCTGGTTGTTCCCTGCGCGGCGCCCATTGCCGTTTTCGGCAGCAGGCTCAGGCCAGGCCGTCCGCATTCAACCGGGCCAGCAGCAGCGCCTCGGCCACCACTGCGTTCTCGAAATCGCCAATGTGGAGGGACTCGTTGGCGCTGTGGGCCCTCGAATCCGGGTCCTCGACACCGGTGACGAGGATCTGCACGTCAGGGTACACCTCGGTCAGGTCCGCAATAAAGGGAATCGATCCGCCGATTCCCATCTCCACTGCGGGCACACCCCAGGCCTCCCCCAAGGCCCACATGGCGAACCCTGCAGCCCGGGACGACGTGTCGGTCAGGAACGGGTTGCCGCTTTCACCCGGGGTGAATACCACCTTTGCCCCGAAGGGTGCGTTGGCTTCAACGTGGCGACGGACGGCGTCCATCGCTTCTGAGGGCACCTGTCCCGGGGCCAGCCGCAGGCTGAACTTGGCGCGTGCCCGCGGCAGCAGGGTATTGGAAGCCACGTCAACGGCGGGAGCATCAAAGCCAATGATGGACAACGCCGGTTTGGTCCACAGCCGTGAGGCAATGCTGCCCGTGCCTGCCAGTCGCACGCCGTCCAGGACGGAGGCGTCAGCGCGGTACTCCGCTTCACTGAGGTCCACGGCGACGTTATCGGTTGACACCAGGCCTTCAATGGCAACGTTGCCTTCGGCATCATGGAGTGTGGCAATGAGCCTGGCCAGCAGGGTGGGGGCATCCAGCACGGCGCCGCCGAACATGCCCGAATGGACCGCATGCTCGAGCACCTGGACTTCGAACGTTCCGTCCACGAGGCCCCGCAGGCTGGTGGTCAGGGCGGGAACGCCCACCTTCCAGTTGCTTGAATCGGCGACAACTATGACGTCCGCCTTGAGCAGTTCGCGGTGCGTCTCCAGGAAGGGGCGGAAGGTGGGCGAGCCGGCTTCCTCCTCACCTTCGATGAAAAACGTCACGCCGAGGCCGAACTCACTGCCCAGGACCTCAGTGGCAGCCGTGTACGCGGCCACGTGGGCCATGATGCCGGCTTTGTCATCCGCCGCGCCGCGGCCGTAGAGCCGGCCGTCACGCTCGACGGCGGCGAACGGCTCCGATTCCCACAGCGCCGGATCGCCGGGCGGCTGGACGTCGTGGTGGGCATACAAAAGAATGGTCGGCTTTCCGGCCGCTGCCTGGCGCCGTGCGACGACGGCTGGCCCGCCGTCGGTTCCGTCCGCCTTCTTGCTGCGCAGAACCTGAACTTCTTCGAGTCCTGCCGCACGCAGCAGTTCGGCTACCGACCGGGCGCTGGCATCCAGCGGGGCGGGATCAAAACTTGGCCAGGCGATGCCCGGGATGGCTACGAGCTCCTTGAGGCGGGCCATCGTGGCGTCGAAGGACTTGCTGACGGACAGCCGGAGCTCAGCCGTATCAAAGGTCCCGGCCGGGCGGGGGTTCTCGGAGCTGGTGGCATCGCGCGGAGTGTCCGTTGGAGAGGAAGTCATGGCGATCACAATACCCGCGCGGAATCTCCCGGGCCGCAAGGTATTCTGTTGGGGTGTTCGGACGTAAAAAGGAAGCGCCAACGGCGCAGCAAACAATAGACCAGCAGGCCGCTGAAGCGGCCGCCCGGCAGGATGCCGCGTTTGGCAAGGGCGCACCCACGCCCACGCGTAAGGCCCAGGAAGCTGCGCGGAAGCGGCCCCTGGTGCCGGAGGACCGCAAGGCATCCAAGGCTGCTGAGCGCCAGGCCATCCAGGACCAGCGGACCAAAATGCGCCAGGCACTTGATACCGGTGACGAAAGATTCCTGCCCCTGCGTGACAAGGGCCCGCAAAAACGTTTTACCCGTGATTACGTGGATGCCCGCTTCAGCCTCGGTGAGTACCTTATGTTCGGTGCCCTCGTTTTCGTTATCATCTCGTTGATCGTCCCCGCCTCCAGCGAGCAGATGATTTATGTCCTGGGTGGTTTCTGGGTGATGTTCCTGGCTGTCTTCGTGGACGTATTTATCCTGTCCCGCCAGCTCCGCAAGAAGCTGACTGCCAAATTCGGCGAAGTGGAGCGCGGCACTGTCTGGTACGGCTCCATGCGGTCATTGCAGTTCCGCAAGCTGAGGCTTCCCAAGCCACTCGTGAAGCGCGGCCAGTACCCGTCCTGATGTGCCCGGCCGGACCCTGTTCCGCCGCACACTCCCTTTCTTAACCGACAAACCCCGGCGGACTTTCCGCCGGGGTTTCGTTGTTTTCAGCCCGCCGGAATGCGCTGCGCTGGGTAGTCAGATTTCAGTAGTGGCTTTCCCGCTGCCAACGCCTCTGCTGTTCCGGGCCTTGCCCAGTTCGCGGTTAATGCGCGCCGCCCAGAACGGCCCTTCATAGAGGAAGGCGGTGTAGCCCTGGACCAGGGTTGCACCGGCGTCGAGGCGCTCCTGAACATCCCGGGCCGTCTCCACGCCGCCAACGGCCACCAGGGTGATGGCGCCACCGGTGGCTTCCCGAAGCCGGCGGAGGACTTCCAGCGAACGCTGCTTCAGGGGAGCCCCGGACAGCCCGCCTGGGCCGCACTCGGCAACCTTCCCTGCCGGCGAGGTCAGCCCGGTACGGGCGATGGTCGTATTGGTGGCGATGATCCCGTCCAGTTCGAGGTCCAATGCCAGCCGGGCAACGTCGTCGATGTCCTCGTCGCTGAGGTCCGGGGCAATCTTCACCAGGAGGGGGACATGCCGCCCGGCCGCACGGTCCGCCTCCTCCCCCACCGCGGTCAGGAGCGGACGCAGCGTCTGCACATCCTGCAGGAGCCGCAGGCCCGGCGTGTTCGGCGAGCTCACATTGACCACCAGATAGTCTGCGGCCGGCGCGAGGCTCCGTGCGCTCACCAGGTAGTCAGCCACGGCATCCTCGAGTTCCACCACTTTGCTCTTCCCGATATTCACCCCAATCACGGGGCGCACGTTGGGGTGTCTGCGCTGCAGGGCCGCACGCGCTGCCTTGAGGCGCGGCTCCACGGCTGCTGCGCCGTCGTTGTTGAACCCCATCCGGTTGATCACCGCGCGGTCCTCAATCAGCCGGAACAGGCGCGGTTTCTCGTTACCAGGCTGCGCCTGGCCGGTAATGGTCCCCACCTCCACATGGCCGAACCCAAGCTCGGTCAGCGCCTCGATGCCCAGGCCTTCCTTGTCAAAGCCGGCGGCGAGTCCGAACGGGGATGGAAAGGTGACCCCGAATGCCGTGGTCTGCAGGGACGGCGCCGGTGCCGTGAACCTGGCCAGTGCGCGGCCCGCGCCGGAAGCATGGACGAGCCTGATCCCCTTGAATCCGATCTTGTGGGCGCGTTCGGCGTCCATCCATGAAAAGGCCAGCCTGAAGAATGTCGGATATACGCGCATGGCTCTAGTTTTCCGTCTTGGGCGGTCCAGACCAAACCGGCAGCCTTCTGCAGGGCGGTTAGCATGAAACCATGACGTGGCAGCCAGACATCCTTGGTGAAGGTTTTGAGGCGCGCACGTTCCTGGCCGCCGGCGCCGACGGCGTTCAGCGGACCGCCACGCTGGTCCGGTTTCGTCCGGGGACGCCCGTTGGCGAGGGTCCTGGGGAGGGGACGCCCGTTGGGGCGGGTCCTGCGGCGGGTGCCGCCACGGATCCCGGGGATTGGCAGGGGCCGCGGCGCACCGTGCTGTTCCTCCACGGCTGGAGCGACTACTTCTTCAACGTGGACCTGGCTCAGTTCTGGACCAGTCACGGCTACGAGTTCTATGCCTTGGACATGCACAACCACGGGCGCAGCCTCCGTCCTGATGCTCCCGGTGGTTACGTGGCCAACCTTGCCGATTACGACGCCGAGATTGAATACGCGATCGGAATCATCCGTTCCGATGTGTCCCCTGGTAAGGACATGTCCCCCGATGAGCAGTCCCACCAGTCCCGCGCTCCGGACAAATCAATGCTGCTCACCATGATGGGGCACTCCACCGGCGGCCTCGTGGCGGCCCTTTGGGTCAGCAACCACCCGGGCACGGTGTCCCACCTGGTGTTGAACAGCCCGTGGCTGGAGATGCACGGGAGCTCGCTGGTGCGCCGCGCGGCATCCACCATGGTGGGGCCGGTGGCCCGCTTCCGCCCGGAGGCTGTCCTTCGCCTTCCGGAGCGGGGATTCTATTGGCGGACCATCAGCAGTTCGGCCGACGGCGAGTGGGCACTTGATGACAAATTCCGGCCGCCGATGGCTTTCCCCTTACGGGCAGGTTGGCTGAGTGCAGTGCTTTCCGGCCATGCAAAGGTGGCCCGCGGCCTGGCCATCGATGTTCCCATCCTGGTGCTGCTCTCCCGGGGCAGCGCCACCGGGCCCTTCTGGACCGAAGAAATGCGGCGGACCGATGCCGTATTGGACGTCAATATCATTGCGCTCCGGGCGCTGACGCTGGGGCGCACTGTCACCGTGGAACGGATTGACGGCGCTCTCCATGACGTCTTCCTCTCACCGGCCAGAATCCGGGCAGATGCCTACGAGCGGCTCACCCGGTGGTTGCGGGGTTACGGCTTCCCGGGCAGCGCCGAACCTGGACACCGCCCATGACAGGGCCGAGGGCCGGGGCCCTGCCGGGCAGGGATCCGTTACCGGAGGGCGCAGCCAAGGACCCCTGGACCGAGGATTTCCTCGGCCCGGACTTCCAGGTCCGGGAACTGCCCCTGGCGCCCGACGACGAAGGAGCCGTTGTTGCCACCCTGGTCCGGTACGCCAGGCCGCCGGAGGTGGGCGAGGACAACAGCCATGGTTCCGGTGCCGGGGTGGTGCTTTACCTGCATGGTTGGGCTGACTACTTTCTGCAGGCGGAACTGGCTGAGCAACTCGCGGCGCAGGGCTTCCATTTCTATGCCCTTGACCTCAGGAAGTTCGGGCGGAGCCTGCGCGAGTGGCAGACCCCTGGCTTTGCCACGGAACTCGATATCTACGATGAGGACCTGGAGGCTGCCCTGGCGGCGATCAAGGCCGACGTCGGTCATCCCGCCGGTCCGGGCGGCTCCCCGACAATTCACCTTGTGGCGCATTCCTTCGGCGGCCTCATAGCGGCGATGTGGGCGGACCGTCATCCGGGTGCGTTGGGGACCCTGATCCTGAACGCGCCGTGGCTGGAGCTCCAGGGCAGCAGCCTGATCCGGAACATCGCCATGCACCTGGTGGAACCGGTAGCCCGGGCGGATCCGCGGCGTCCTTTCCACTTTCCTGAAATGCCTGGCTACTGGCAAAGCGTCAGCAGCGAGGCACATGGTGAGTGGCAGCTCCATCCCGTCTGGCGGCCTGCTGCGTCATTCCCCATCCGGGCCGGCTGGGCGAAAGCGGTGCTGGCAGGGCACGCTGCCGTTGCCAAGGGGCTGGACATCACCGCACCGGTGCTGGTGCTGCTCTCGGACCGGACCAGGATCCAGGCCGAGTGGTCCGAGGACCTGATGCATGTGGATGCTGTGATTGATGTTGAGGAAACCGCCGGGCGGGCCCTGCGGTTGGGGCGGAGGGTCGCCGTGTTCCGTTACCCCGGTGCGATCCACGATGTCTTCCTCTCGCGGCGGCTCATCCGGGAGGAAGCCTACGGGGACGTTGCAGGCTGGGCGCGCTCCCATCCTCACGGAGCGGGAGGTTACGGCGCGGCCGCGTCCACAGCGCCACCGTAACGCCGGTCCCGCTGGGCGTAGATCTCCACGGCTTTCCAGAGGGTCCGGCGGTCCACATCGGGCCACAGCGTGTCCATAAAGACGAACTCCGCATAGGCCGACTGCCAGAGCAGGAAGTTCGACAACCGCTGCTCCCCCGAGCTCCGCAGGAACAGGTCCACATCGGGCAGGTCCGGTTCGTCCAGATACTTCTGGATTGTTTTCTCGCTGATTGCCCCAGGCTTGAGCCGCCCGGCCGCAACCTCCGAGGCGATGGCCGAGACGGCGTCGGTGATCTCAGCCCGCCCACCGTAATTAACACACATGTTCAAGGTGCAGGTGCTGTTGCCGGCCGTGAACTCTTCCGCCTCTTCGAGTTCGCGGATCACCGAGGCCCACAACCGTGGCCGGCGGCCGGACCAGCGTACCCGGACACCCCACTCGTCCAGCTGGTTCCGCTGCCTCCGTAGCACATCCTTGTTAAAACCCATCAGGAAGCGCACCTCTTCGGGTGAGCGGCGCCAGTTTTCGGTGGAGAAGGCATAAACGCTGACATATTCGATCCCCAGCTCGATGGCGCCGGCCATCACGTCCAGTAGCGCCGGCTCACCGGCCTTGTGGCCCTCGATCCTGGGCAGGCCCCGCTGGTTGGCCCAACGGCCGTTGCCGTCCATGACGATGGCTACATGCCGCGGAACGAATTCTGCGGGAATCGCCGGGGCAACAGCACCGGAAGGATGGGGATACGGCGCCATCACCGGGGGGGTCCGCTGCCGCGCAAGGTTCTGCTTTTTTCCCAGTGCCACTATCAGCTACGCTCCACATGCTTGAGGGATTTGAGGACTCGTTCGAGATGCCATTGCAGGTAAGCGGCCACCAGGCCGGCACCTTCCCTGCGGTGCGGCTCCTGCGAGCCGTCCGCCGTCGTCCAGTCTCCCGTCAGCAAGGCGGCCAGCAGGCTGACGGTCTCAGCTGCAGGGGCGGGCGAGCCGGGGGGACGGCAGTCAGCGCAGACCATGCCGCCGATGGGGGCGGAAAACGCTGTATGCGGCCCCCGCCGCCCGCAGCGCGCACAGTCTGTGAAGCTGGGCGCCCAGCCGCCCGTGGCGAGGGCCCGCAGGAGGTACGAATCGAGGATCAGACCGGGCGCATGTTCAGCACGGCTCAGGGACGCCAGGGCGCCGACCAGCAGGTTGTACTGGGCGGTCCCGGCCTCGCCGTCGACGTCGGTCAGCTTCTCCGCTGTTTCGGTCATGGCCGCCGCGACGGTATAACTGGCGTAGTCGGCCGCGATAGCGCCGCCGTAGGCCCCTTTGGCCACGGCCTGGGTGACGATGTCCAGGGTCCGGCCGGACACGAGCTGAAGGTCGGCCACCATAAATGGCTCCAACCGGGCGCCGAATTTGCTGCTGGTCCGGCGCACGCCCTTCGCGACGGCGCGGATCTGGCCGTGATGCTTGGTCAACAGCGTGATGATGCGGTCCGCCTCGCCCAGCTTGTGCGTCCGGAGCACGACGGCGTCATCGCGGTAGGACCGCGAGGCAAAGGATTGTTGGACCACGGTTAATCTTCGCACTGACTGCCGGAAAGGGCAACCCCGGGGGGTGGGGGGGCGGGGGTACCCGCCCCCAACCCCGCAACGGGATCAGGCGCGGGCGTCCCGGACGGCGCGGTTGACAGCGGAAATGACTGCCTTCAGCGAGGACATGCTGGTGTTCGCATCGATGCCGACGCCCCACAGGACCCGCTCCCCCACGGCACATTCGACATAGGCGGCCGCCAGGGCGTTACCGCCTTCGGAGAGAGCATGTTCGCTGTAGTCCAGGACCCTGACATCCATGCCGTCTTCGCGCAGGATGCTGAGCAGCGCGGCGATCGGCCCGTTACCGGTCCCGGTCCGGCGGACCTGTGCACCATCCACGGTCAGGTTGGCGTGCAGTGTCATCCCGCCGTCGTCGTCGGTTTCAGTGCTGACCGCGCCCAAAGCGTAGCGGCCCCACTGCCCGTCCGCCTGGCTGGAGGGCAGGTACTCATCCTGGAACGCCTGCCACAGCTGCGCGCCGCTGACTTCGCCGCCAACGGTATCGGTGCGCTTCTGGATGACGCCGGAGAATTCCATCTGGGCGCGGCGCGGCAGGTCCAGGCTGTGCTCGTTCTTGAGCAGGTAGGCCACACCGCCCTTGCCGGACTGTGAATTGACCCGGATGACGGCCTCGTAGGTGCGGCCGAGGTCCTTGGGGTCGATGGGCAGGTACGGCACCTCCCAGTTGAAGTCCGCAACGTCCAGTCCTGCCGCCGCGGCGTCCTTCTCCAGCGCCTCGAACCCCTTCTTGATGGCGTCCTGGTGTGACCCGGAGAAAGCGGTGAAGACCAGGTCCCCGCCGTAGGGTGAGCGTTCGGCGACCGGCAGCTGGTTGCAGTACTCGACGGTGCGGCGAATTTCGTCGATGTTGGAGAAATCAATCATGGGGTCAATGCCTTGGACGAACATGTTCAGTCCCAGCGTGACGAGGTCAACGTTGCCGGTCCGCTCGCCGTTGCCGAACAGGCAGCCCTCGATCCGGTCGGCGCCGGCCAGGTAGCCCAGCTCGGCGGCGGCCACCCCGGTGCCGCGGTCGTTGTGCGGGTGCAGGGACAGGATGATGCCCTCGCGCGGGTGGAGGTGCCGGCTCATCCACTCGATGGAATCGGCGTAGACGTTGGGAGTGGCCATTTCCACGGTGGCGGGCAGGTTGATGATGACCTGGTTGTCGGCCGAGGCTTCGAAAACATCGGCGATGGCGTTGCAGACCCGGACGGCGTAATCCAGCTCCGTGCCGGTGAAGGACTCCGGGGAATATTCGTAGGTGACGCGGGTGTCACCCAGTGTTTCCTCATACTTCTTGCACAGCCGCGCACCCTGCAGCGCAATGTCCAGGATGCCGTCCTGGTCCTGGTTGAACACCACCCGGCGCTGCAGGACCGAGGTGGAGTTGTACAGGTGGACGATTGCCTGCTTGGCCCCGACCAGGGACTCGTAGGTCCGTTCGATCAGGTGTTCGCGGGCCTGGGTCAGGACCTGGATGGTGACGTCGTCCGGGATGCGGTTGCCCTCGATGAGCTGGCGGACGAAATCGAAGTCTGTCTGGGATGCGGAGGGGAAACCGACTTCGATTTCCTTGTAGCCCATGCCCACCAGCAGCTCGAACATCTTCATCTTGCGCGCCGGGCTCATGGGATCAATGAGCGCCTGGTTTCCGTCGCGCAGGTCCACGGCGCACCAGCGGGGGGCTTTGGTGATGACTTTGTCCGGCCAGGTCCGGTCCGGCATTTCAACCTTGATCAGGTCCTGGAACGGGCGGTAGCGGTGGGCAGGCATTCCTGAGGGCTTCTGTGCGTTTCGCATTACTTATCGGGCCTTTTCTATGGTTCTTGTGAAAGGGAGGCCGGGCAACACAAACTCCGCGACGAGGATGGGCCTTGCGCTAGATCGCGTCTGAGGCCTCGCCGCGGCAACTAAGAAGGAGGAGCTCTGCGCGCACCTTTTGAGAGTAACACGCGTGCGTAAGATGGAGGAGCTACAACTCCCGTTACGTCCACCATGCAGACGCCGCACCGGTGCCAGCGCCGGCAGCGGCATGTCACACGAAGGAGCTTTCGTGCCCATCTCCGGGATCGACTTGTCCAACATCGACCACACCGTCCGGCCGCAGGATGACCTTTACCAGCACGTCAACGGAGCATGGCTCAAAGCCACGGAGATTCCCGATGACCGGCCGCTGGAAGGGACCTTCACCGCACTTCGCGATGGGGCTGAAATTGCGGTCCGCGAGATCATCGAAGAAGCAGCGGGCAAGGGCGAGGCCGCCAGCGGGATCGAGCGCAAGGTCGGGGAGCTTTACAACAGCTTCATGGACGAGGCCACCGTGGAGGCCAAGGGAATGGAGCCCATCCGCGGGCGGCTGGCCGAGGTTTTTGCCACCGGCTCGGTTTCCGAGCTGGTGGCGCTGGCCGGCAGGTTGTTCCGCGCCGACGTCTCCGGGCTTTTCTACATCTACCCTGCACCGGACGCCGGCAACCCCGACCGCATCCTGCTCTATACAGGCCAGGGCGGACTGGGCCTGCCGGACGAGTCCTACTACCGCGAAGAAAAGTTCGCGCCGATGGTCAGCTCATATACAGACCATGTGCGGACCATGCTGACGCTGGCGGGAGTAGAGGATGCGGCCACGGCAGCCACCCGGGTAGTGGCTCTCGAAACCAGTCTCGCGTCCCATCACTGGGACAATGTGACCCTGCGGGATCCGCAGAAGACCTACAACCTCAAGTCCGCCGAGGAAGCAGGTGCCTTGTTCCCCCTCCTCAACACCTGGTTTGACGCCGCGGGCGTGGAAGCCGGGAAACGGCAGGAAATCGTGGTCAGCACCCCGGACTTCTTCAGCGGAGCCGCCGGCCTGCTGGAATCTGAGCCGTTGTCCGTCTGGCAGGAGTGGCTCGCCCTGCGGGTCATCAACTCAGCCGCCCCTTATCTGTCCTCGGAGTTTGTGGATGCCAACTTCGCCTTCTACGGGACCACCATCAGTGGAACTCCCCGGAACAAGGACCGCTGGAAGCGGGGTGTGGCGGTGGTCGAAGCCGGTCTGGGCGAAGCCGTGGGCCAGATTTATGTCGCGAAGCACTTCCCCGAAACGCACAAAGCCCGCATGCAGACCTTGGTGGCCAACCTGATCGAGGCCTACCGGCAGAGCATCACAGGTTTGGACTGGATGGGCGAGGAGACGAAGGTTGAAGCCCTGCGGAAACTTGACGCGTTCCGGGCGAAGATCGGCTATCCGGACGAGTGGATCGACTACTCCGCGGTGGAAATCGATCCCAGCGACCTGCTGGGTAACGTCGAGCGCGCCCATAATGCCGACGTCGACCGTCACCTGGACGAGGTGGGCAAGCCGGTGGACCGCAACAAGTGGCTCATGACACCCCAGACGGTGAATGCCTACTACCATCCGATGCTCAATGAGATCGTCTTCCCCGCCGCCATCCTCCAGCCGCCGTTCTTCACGGCGGATGCCGACGACGCGGTCAACTACGGCGGTATCGGTGCAGTGATCGGCCACGAGATCGGCCACGGTTTTGACGACCAAGGCTCTCAGTTCGACGGCGGCGGCGCCCTGCGGAACTGGTGGAGCGAGGAAGACCGGAAGGCATTCGAGGAACTCACCGCGAAGCTGGTGGCCCAATTCGAGGTGTTGTCCCCGTACGCCGCACCGGGGCACACCGTCAACGGCAAACTGACGCTGGGGGAAAACATCGGCGATCTTGGCGGCCTGACCATCGGCTACAAGGCGTATCTTCTCAGCCTTGACGGCAAAGAGCCTGAAGTGCTGGACGGACTGACCGGGCAGCAGCGCTTCTTCGCTTCCTGGGCGGCCGGCTGGCGGCAGGTGATCCGCCCCGAGGAAGCAATCCGGCGGCTCGCCACCGATCCCCACTCCCCCAACGAGTTCAGGACGAACGCCATCGCGAAGAACCTCGACGCGTTCCACGAGGCCTTCAGCGTGACGGACCAGGACGGCATGTGGATGGAGCCGGAGGCACGCGTCAGCATTTGGTAGCAGTTCAGACGAGGCAAAAAGAGGCGGGGCCCGATTCACTACGGGCCCCGCCTCAGCTGCAACCTGTGGACCCTTGCAGGTCCGGTCCAGCCGTACTGTCCGTCAGTCCTGCACGATCAGCACCGGATTGGCCTGCTGGCACACGCTGTCACCTGCAGTCTGGTTGACGATGTCCTCGGGGAGGGTCACCCCGGCTCCGTAAGCAGTGCCGGACATGAAGTCCGTCCCCAGGTAGACCTGCACACCCGGGATGGCAGGAGCCAACAGTACCTGCGTGGCGGGAATCCCCAGCACGGCAGCGACGTCAGCGGCCACATCTGCGAAGTCCGGCCCGTAGTAGATCACCGATTGCTCCACCGGAGCGGCTGCGAACTGCCCCGTTTGAGCGAAGCCGCCCGCAAGCAGGGCCTGCACGATCTCCTGGGCCCGTCCTGTGACGCCGGTACCGTTGGCCACGGTGACCGGCTGGATCGCTTTGTCGTACGGAGCCGCCGGGGGGGCTGTTTCGGTGGGCGCCGCAGACGGGGACGCCGTTTCTGAAGGCGCCGGCGACGGAGTGGTGGGGGCTGTGGGATCTGTGAGGTCCACATCCTCGCGGAGGGCGGTAAACAGCTGCGAACCGGCAGGCTCCGCGACCTGGAGGCGGTTGACATCTGTCACTGCCGGCGTGGTGGGCACTGCCACGAAGGCCACCTTGCTGATGTCGATGTCCTTGAGCCGGTTTCCGATGGTGACCAATGAAGGGACCGAAGCGAGGCCTTCGTCAACCGTGAGGTTCTGCGTCACCACATCCGCGATCTTGAGCATCTTCCCAGGGTCGGACAAAGTACCGTCGTCCTTGATCTTGCGGGTAAGGGAGGAGAGGAAACCCTGCTGCGCCCGGATGCGCCCGAGGTCGCCACCGTCAGCGAAAGCATGCCGGGTCCGCAGGAAGGCCAGGGCCATTTCGCCCTGGACAGCGGACGTGCCCGCCGGCAGCCGGAGCTGGGAGTCCGGATCGTAAACAGCATCGCTGATGCAGACGTCCACCCCGCCCACCGTATTGGAGAGTTCCTTGACGGCGTTGAAGTCAGCCATCATAAAGTGGTCGACTTCCAGGCCGGTCAGCTGGTTAACCGTGTCGACGGCGCAACCGATGCCCGCCTCCGCCATGGCTTCATTGATCATGATGCCGCTGCGTGCCGGGTAGGCCTGCTTCGTCTCAGGATCCGTGCACTGCGGGATGTCCACCAGCAGGTCCCGGGGGAAACTGATGACGCTGACGCGTTTGTTGTCCGCCGAGATGTCCATCAGCATCATGACATCGGCCTTGCCGTAGCCCGTGGACTCGTCCACGCCACCGTACTCGGAGTTTTTTCCGTCCCTGGTGTCCGAGCCCAGGATCAGGATCTGCATCCTGCCGGTGAAATCGTTGGTACCGCTCCCGTTGCTGTCACCGGCATTCAGGGGTGCGGTGGTGATGTTGGACTGCAGCCGGAAGTACCAGTACCCGGCAAAGCCGAGGCCAGCCACCACCAGGACTGTCAGGACCGCGGCTGTCACTTTAAGCCAGGCGGGCATCCGCCCCTGGGATCCAAGGTGCCGGGCAACGCCCATGGTGGAGCTGTCCGCGTGCCGGGAAACCGGACCGTTTCCGGCTGACGGGTCAGCACCGTACTCGCGATTGTCGCGGCCTCGCCCCATGTGGTGTACCTTCCTCTGAAATCAAAATCCGGTCCATTTTAGTTGCCCAGGCTGGGAACTTCCCGATGACCGGCCGGGGAAGGAGAATAATGACGGCGTCAGAACCCCAGCTTGACCAGCTGTTTGGGGTCGCGCTGCCAGTCCTTTGCCACCTTGACGTGAAGGTCCAGGTAGATCCGGGCACCGAGCAACGCTTCGATCGCCTTGCGGGCATTGGTGCCGACTTCGCGGAGCCGGGCGCCGCCCTTGCCGATGATGATGGCCTTCTGGGAAGGACGTTCCACATAGAGATTGACCCGGACATCGAGGAACGGCCGGTCCTCCGGCCTGCCCTCACGCGGGACGATCTCATCGACGACGACTGCCAACGAGTGCGGCAATTCGTCGCGGACGCCTTCGAGGGCAGCTTCCCTGATGAGTTCGGCGATCATCACCGCTTCCGGTTCGTCCGTGAGGTGGCCGTCCGGATACAGCGGGGGTGACGCCGGCATGTGGGTTATCAGCACGTCGGCCACCGTACTGACCTGGAAACCGTCGGTGGCGGAGACGGGCACGATGTCCTTCCAGCCGTCCTCCCCCAGGACGTCGCGTCCCAGGGCAGCGACCGCAAGCAGCTGCTCGGTCAGCCCCTGGCGGTCAACCGTGTCCGCCTTGGTCACAATGGCAATAACCGGCTTGTTGCCGATGGCGGCGAGCTGTGCGGCAATGAATTTGTCGCCGGGGCCGATCTTTTCGTTTGCAGGCAAGCAGAAGCCGATCGCATCAACCTCTGCAAGGGTGTCCGCCACGAGGTCGTTGAGGCGTTTTCCCAGCAGGGTCCGGGGGCGGTGCAGGCCAGGGGTGTCCACCAGGATCAACTGGGCGTCGTCGCGGTGGACGATCCCCCGGATGGTGTGCCGGGTGGTCTGCGGCTTGGCGGACGTGATGGCCACCTTCTGCCCGACCAGGGCGTTGGTGAGGGTCGATTTTCCTGCGTTCGGGCGCCCCACCAGGACCGCAAAACCGGCCCGGTAGCCGCCGAAGTCCGGTGCGGCTGGATTCTGGTTGGCCGGTGGCTTATTTTTCTTGTTCACGTGGAACTCCCTGCTGGGTTGCTTCGGCCTCGTCGAGGAGGTCTTCAAGGTCAGTGTCTACTGCTGGTGCGGGTGCCGCAATGATGTGGCTGACCCGGTTGCGCCGGCCTTCAAGCCTTTCGGCGCGCAAGGTGATGCCATCCACATCCACGCTGCTTCCCACGATCGGTACGCGGCCCAGGGCCTTGGCCAGGAGGCCGCCCACGGTGTCCACTTCGTCGTCGTCGAGCTCAATATCGAAAAGCTCCCCCAGATCGTCAATGCTCATCCGGGCACTGACACGGTAGGAGCCGTCGCCCAGGGCAACGGCTTCGGCGCTTTCGGTATCGTACTCATCCACGATTTCGCCCACAATTTCCTCAATGAGGTCCTCGAGCGTGACAAGGCCGGCCGTGCCGCCGTATTCGTCGATGACGATGGCCACGTGGGTCGATTCCTTCTGCAGTTCCCGCAGCAGGTCGCTGACCGGCTTGGATTCGGGGACATAACGCACTTCGCGGGCCAGTGCTTCAATCCGCGGCTGTTCGTCGTCGGGTCCCAGTTCGTGCAGCGTTGCCGCGACGTCCTTCAGGTAGACAATCCCGAGGATCTGGTCCGTATTGTCGCGGATCACGGGCATCCGGGAATACCCGGAACGCAGGAAAAGGGACATAGCCCGCCTGAGGCTTGAGCCGGCGTCGATCGTGAGGATGTCCGTCCTGGGCACCATGACTGCGCGTACCAGGGTATCGCCGAAATCGAAGACGGACTGGATCATTTCCGCTTCCGTGTCCTCGATCATGTCCGATTCGGAGGCCCGGTCCACCAGTTCGCGGAACTCCTGTTCGCTGAAGAAGGCTTCATCCCCCGCCGGCGCGCCGGGCGCTGCGGCGCTTCCAAGTGCTACGAGCCATCCCGGGATGGGGCCGAGGATCCACGTCAGGAACCGGATCATGCCGGCGGTGGAGCGGACAACGGCCGCGGAGTGGAGCCTGCCGATCTGGCGCGGGGAAACCCCGACAATAACGAACCCCAGCAGGGCCATGATTCCGGTGGCTGCAAGGCCGGCGAGCCACACGTTGTCCAGCAGGCTGTGCAGCAGGACCGCCACGGCAACCGCGGAGGCCATCTCGAACCAGACCCGCCAGAACCTCAACGCCCGGATGTGGGCTACCGGCTGGGCCAGAATGCGCTTCATGGCGTTGCCGCGGCTCTTCAGGAGCGCGTCTTCGGCATCGTGCCGGGGAAGGAAAGTAAAAGCGGCTTCAGCCGCGGTCAGGAGTGCCGCCGTACTGAGGAATGCCAGGGCCATGCCAACAAGGATCAGGGGCGTCACTGCGTGGTCTCGGCGGGTGCGTCTTTGCCGGTGAATCCCGAGAGCAGCTGCCGCTGGAGGCCGAACATCTCTTCCTTCTCCTCGGCCTCGGCATGGTCGTAGCCGAGCAGGTGGAGAATCCCGTGCGTGGTCAGGAGCAGCATCTCATCCTGCAGGGAATGGCCGGCATTCTTGGCCTGGGCCTGGGCCACCTGCGGGCACACGGCAATGTCCCCCAGCATTCCTTGCGGGGTGGGCCGGTCCGGTGTGCCGGGTGTCAGCTCGTCCATGGGGACCGAGAGCACATCGGTGGAACCTGGCTCGTCCATCAGTTCAATGTGAAGCTTTTCCATGGCAGGTTCGTCCACCAGGAGGATCGAGAGTTCAGCCTGCGGATGGATGTACAGCTGCTCGAAAATGTACCGCGACAGGGCCACGAGCTCTGCTTCGTCCACCTGGACGCCAGACTCGTTGTTCACCTCGATGCTCATGCGTGTTCCCCCCGCTTTTCGCGACTGACCGAATGCTTGACTTTGTTCCGCTGGACGTCGTCCCACAGGCTGTAGGCCCGGACGATGTCACCCACCAGGCGGTGGCGGACCACATCCGTTGAGTCCAGGACCGTGAAGTTGACGTCTTCGATGCCCTGCAGGATTTCCTCCACAATCCGCAGCCCGGAGCGGGTGCCGAAGGGAAGATCCACCTGGGTGACGTCGCCGGTGACAACCATTTTGGAGCCGAAGCCCAGCCTGGTCAGGAACATCTTCATCTGTTCAGGCGTGGTGTTCTGTGCCTCGTCCAGAATGATGAAGGCGTCGTTGAGCGTGCGTCCGCGCATGTACGCCAGAGGAGCCACTTCGATGGTGCCGGCAGCCATAAGACGCGGGATGGACTCGGGATCCATCATGTCGTGGAGGGCATCGTACAGCGGACGCAGGTAGGGATCGATTTTGTCGCTGAGGGTGCCCGGCAGGAAGCCAAGCCGCTCGCCGGCTTCAACCGCGGGCCTGGTCAGGATGATCCGGCTGACTTCCTTCTGCTGCAATGCCTGGACCGCTTTGGCCATGGCCAGGTACGTCTTGCCGGTGCCTGCTGGGCCGATGCCAAAGATGACGGTATTCGCGTCAATCGCGTCAACGTAGTTCTTCTGGTTCAGCGTTTTGGGCCTGATGGTCTTTCCACGGCTGGAAAGGATGTCGTGAGTCAGGATGTCCACAGGATTCTGCAGGGACTGGCTGCGCAGCAAGGCCACAAGCTGCTGCAGAACCGCGGGGCTGATGACTGTGCCGCGGGCTACCAGGCCGCGGACCTCATGAAGCAGCCGCATGATGCGGGGCACTTCGGTGGCAGGTCCGCTGATGGACAGTTCGTTCCCACGGACATGGAAGTTGACTGAAGGGAACTGCTCTTCGATGAAACGCAGGGCCTCATCGTGGCTGCCGAGGGATTGGACCATCTGATCGGAGTTGTCGAAGAGAACCACCTCCGTCCGGACACCGGGAAGTGAATGGGGGAATTCTCCGGCGGCGCGGTCGGTATTCAGCCGGCGCTTTCCGTTCGTTGATTCAGTCATGGTGCTGGCCCGCAGGCCCGTGGTCCCCTCCAGTTCGATTTCATCTGCCGACGGCGGCTGCCTGAGCGGGTTGTTGCCGCGCACGCAGGAGCCAACGGATTCCTTCCATCTTACGCCAGCAGGCGCACTCCGGCGGAGCCACTGATGCCCCCGGGCAGCCGGCGGACCCGAAGATTCCCAACTGCAGGGATGTCATTAGGTATCAACTTCATATCGGGCTCATATCGTTCCCGTTGCAGTTGCGCCCCCGCGCCCGCTTCCGGCCTTGTGGCACAACCCGCTATGCCATGCTGGAAATCAAAGCCGTCCGGGGACCGGCTCAGGAGGCCCACGCCTCAGTATTCACTTTCAGGAAGGACAGGGCCACCAGAGTGCCGGACACAGCGATGCCCCTTACTGCGGGACGTGCCGCGCGGCGGTTGCGTCTGCGCGCAGCCGTGGGTTCCCTCGCTGCCCTCCTGTTGCTCAGCGGCTGCATCGCGGAGCCTGGCCCGGAATCCACCCTGCCGGGAAGCGCCACTGCTGCCGCGTCGGGCTCGCCCGGTGTTCCCGCCACCAGCGCACCGCTGGAGACCACCCAGTCCTCGAACAAAGCTCCGGTCTATTGGCTTGGCCGCAGCAACGGCAACGTTTTCCTTTACCGCGAATTCCGGGACGTGCCGGAACAGGAAAATCCGGTGACGCGTGCCCTGCGCGCCATGATGTCCGAAAAGCCGCTGGACCCGGACTTCTTCACGCCCTGGCAGAATCCCGAAAAACTGGCGTCCTCCATCTCAGGCAAGAATGTGATCACCGTGGACCTCTCCGAGGACGCGTTCAACAGCAACCTCGACGCCGATATGGCCGTGCGTGCCGTCCAGCAGCTGGTCTACACGGCCACGGCCGCAGCGGCCAGCTCCGGCCTGATCGACTCCGGCCAGCAAATCCAGGTCAGGGTGCTGGTGGACAGTCACACGGACTATATGGCATTCGATCACGTCCAGCTCGGTGGCCCGATGTCACGTGCCGGCGGGCTGGCGGCACCCGTGTGGATCATCGACCCGCAGGAAAGCACCACCCTCGCGGGCGGCAGTGTCAAGATCAGCGGCCGCAGTACCATTGCGGGCGGCAAGCTGGGGTGGCAGATCCTGCGGGTGGAAGGAAACGGGGACAAAGCGCCTTACCTGACCGGGGAAACCACCGCCGGTACAGAAGCCGCCCAGTCGGGCCTGTTCACGCTTGCCCTCAGTCTCTCCTCAGGCAACTACGAGCTCCGGGTCTCGCAGGTGGACGCCGGCACCGGCCAGGAGCTGAACGTGGATACCCGGAACTTTACTGTCGGGTAGCGCTCCAGCGCCCCAGTACGTCACTCGCCAGCACCACCGCTGCAGGCCCTGCTGTGGAGGACCGGAGGACGTGGTGCCCCAGCAGTGCCGTCACTGCGCCGGCATCACAGAGCCTGGTGACTTCGCGGGGGCTGATGCCGCCCTCCGGGCCGACGATCAGCAGGATTTCCAGCGGACCGGGCCCGGGTTCGGCAGCTTGCCACGCCTCCAGCACAGTACGCAGCGGCCGCACTGCGTCTTCATGGAGGATCACCGCCAGGTCTGCGGACGCGACGGCGGCGGCGAGGCCCGGCGTCTCGACGGCGGCACGCACCTCGGGGATCCATGCGCGGCGTGCCTGTTTCGCGGCGGCCGTGACCACGGACTGCCATTTGGCATGTGCCTTGGCGGCCCGCTCACCCTTCCACCGCACAATGGACCGTTCCGACTGCCAGGGGATCACGGCGTCGATCCCTAACTCCGTGGCGGTTTCGACGGCCAGTTCGTCCCGGTCCCCCTTGGCCAAAGCCTGGACCAGCACCAGCCTGACAGCAGGCTGTTCCTCAAGCGCCAGCGCCGCGCATTCCACCGTGAGCCCAGCGGGGGACGCCGAAACAACTTTTCCGGTGAGCCGCTTTCCGGCGCCGTCGGCGATGTCCACCGGTTCCCCCGCGGCGAGCCGCTTCACGGTCACCGCGTGGCGCGCCTCCGGACCTTCAAGGACGAACACAGCGCCGGGAATCATGTGGTCCAGCGTCCCTGCACCACTGAAGAAGACGGGATTGCTCACCGCTACAGGTTACCGAACCGGTCCCGCAGCTTCGCGAACACGCCGCCGCTGACGGCCAGCTTGCCCTCGGTGAACTGTTCTCCGCGCAACTTCGCCAGCTGCCTGAGGAGGTCCTCCTGGGCGGCATCGAGTTTCGCCGGCGTCTCCACCTGGAGGTGGACCATCAGGTCGCCGCGGCCGTACCCGCGCAGGTGGGTCACGCCCAGGCCGCGGAGCGTGATGATCTCCCCGGACTGCGTCCCGGCCTTCACGTCAATCTCCTGGAGCCCGTCGAAGGTCTCCAGTGAAAGCTCGGTGCCAAGGGCGGCCGCGGTCATCGGAATGTTGAGGGTTGCGTGGAGGTCGTCGCCGTCGCGGGCGTACGTGGCGTCGTTGTTGACACGGATTTCGACGTACAGGTCTCCGGAGGGTCCGCCGGCCGGGCCGGCTTCGCCCTGGCCGGAGAGCTGGATCCGGGTGCCTGTTGCCACACCGGCCGGCACCTTGATGGTGAGCGAACGGCGGCTGCGGATACGGCCCTGGCCGCTGCACTCGTTGCAGGGATCCTTGATGACGGTGCCGAAGCCTTCGCAGCTGCCACACGGGGCGGCCGTCATGACCTGGCCCAGAATGGAACGGACGGCCCTCTGGACCTGGCCGCTGCCACCGCAGATATCGCAGCGTTCGGGGTGGCTGCCCTCACGGCAGCATGAACCGTTGCAGGTGGGGCACGTGACGGCGGTATCGACTTCAAGCTTCTTGTTGACGCCGAACACGGCGTCCCGGAGTTCGATCCGGACGCTGATGAGCGCATCCTGGCCACGGCGGACCCGGGACGCCGGACCGGCCTGGCCGCCGGCCCCGAAGAAGGTGTCGAAGATGTCCTGGAACGCGAAGCCCTGGCCGGCGTAGCTGCCGCCGCCGAAGCCGTTGTCGGTGCCGTTCTCGTTGCCGGTGGTGTCATAGACCCGGCGTTTCTGGGGATCCGAAAGCACCTCATAGGCGTGGGTCACGGCCTTGAAGCGGTCCGACGCATCATCTCCGGGGTTGACGTCCGGGTGAAGTGTGCGGGCCAGCTTGCGGTAGGCCTTCTTGATCTCTTCTCCGGTGGCTTCCGGCGAGACCCCGAGGACGTCGTAGTGGCTGCTCAAAGTTCGTATCTCTTCCTTGTTGTACTGCCGGCGGCTGGACCGCCGGCACTGCTCATGGTGCCTGGGCCGGTGCTGTTACGGACCCAGAATTCTTGAAAGATAGCGGGCGACTGCCCTGACGGCGGCCATGGTGGTGGGGTAGTCCATGCGCGTGGGGCCCAGGACGCCGATCTTGGCGGTGCTGTCCGGTCCATAGGCCGTGGCCACTACGGATGCTTCGGCCAGGCCGACGTAGGGGTTCTCGCGCCCGATGCTCACGGTCACACCGCGGGGATCCTGCGCCATTTCGCTCAGGAGCCTGAGCATCACCACCTGCTCCTCCAGCGCCTCCAGGACCGGGCCGATACTCAGGGGGAAGTCCACATTGGACCGGGCAAGATTCGCTGTTCCTGCCATGACCATACGGTCTTCGCGGCTGCTGTGGGCGAGTGTTTCCAGGCCGTGTGCCAGCGCCTGCGCGGCTGCGCGCTGCCCAGGGCTGACCGACGAAACCACCGCCGGCAGCAGTTGGGTCAGCTGGCTCAGCGGCGTGCCGGACAGGGATCCGAGGAAGTGGGTCCGCAACCCGGCGACGGCGTCCTCGCCAAGGTCCTGGCCGACGTCGGTCACCCGTTGTTCGACCTTGCCGGTGTTGGCAATCAGGACAACGAGGACCCGCCGCGGGGCCAGGAGGACGAATTCGATGTGCCGGATGGTTGCCCGGCTGAGGTGCGGGTACTGCACCACGGCAACCTGGTTGGTCAGCTGCGACAGCAGCCGGACCGTCCGCTCGAGGACGTCGTCGAGATCGTCGGAGCCCTCCAGCAGCGACTGGATGGCCCGGCGCTCTGCCGGGGAGAGCGGCTTGACCGCGGAGATCTGGTCCACGAACAGCCGGTAGCCCTTGTCAGTGGGAATCCTGCCGGCGCTGGTGTGCGGTGCCGTAATCAGGCCTTCGTCCTCCAGCGCCGCCATGTCGTTGCGGATGGTGGCGCTGGAGACGCCAAGGTGATGGCGTTCCACCAAAGCTTTGGAACCCACAGGCTCACGGGAGTGCACGTAGTCCTCCACGATGGCACGCAGTACTTCAAGTTTGCGCGGCTCGCTCACACTCCACCTCCATCTACGGGTCGCGGCTGTCCGGCCGGGCCGCCGGCATCCTCCCGATCCTGCGGACAGGGCAGCCGGGAAGGACTGGCCGGCGTTAGCACTCGACATGCCTAAGTGCTAACAGTCTAATATGACTCGCCCCGTTGTTAGCATTGGTACCGCTCCGGGCGAAACTCCGGGGGACCATCTAGCGCAAGGCGGAGTCAACCGATGCAGTACCAGAATTGGGGTCCGCAGGAAATCAAGGCGCCCGTCAGGAATGAACTCCCCGAGGTTCCGGTGGAGCGGGGAATGGTCCTCGAAGACGCGCAGTCCGGCTGGGTGGGTGCCGTGACCCGGGTGGAAAAGTCCGGCGGCATGCACGTGGTGGCCCTCGAAGACCGGCGCGGCAAGTCCCGTTCCTTCAAGCTTGGCTTCGGTTTCCTCCTGGAGGGCCAGCCCATCCGGCTGATGCCCCCCGCTCCACGGCAGCCCGGGATTCCGGCCAGCGCCGGCCGGACGGCCTCCGGCTCAGTGCGCGTGGCAGGCCAGCGTGCGCAGGTAGCCAAGGCGAGCAGGATCTGGGTGGAAGGAAAGCACGACGCCGAACTCATCGAAAAGGTCTGGGGCGATGACCTGCGCGTGGAAGGCATCGTCGTCGAACCTCTGCATGGCATCGATGACCTGGCGGGGGCGGTGGCTGCTTTCCAGCCGGGACCCGGCAGGCGGCTGGGTGTGCTGGTGGACCACCTGGTGGCTGACTCCAAGGAGTCCCGCATCGCAGCTGGGGTAATGGCATCGCCGGGGGCGGCCGGCAACGTCTTGATCGTGGGGCACCCTTACGTTGACGTCTGGCAGGCCATCAGGCCATCGGTGCTGGGTATTAGCAAGTGGCCGGTGGTTCCCCGGGGGCAGGACTGGAAGACGGGCATCCTGGCGGCGTTTGGCTGGCCGCACGCCACCAAGGAGGACATCGGGCTCGGCTGGCAGAAGCTCCTGGGCGCGGTCCACACCTACGCGGACCTGGAAGCGTCCCTGCTGGGCCGGGTGGAGGAAGTCATCGACTTCCTGACAGTGCCTTAGCTGACCGGGAAGGACGCCGGCGGGGCATTTGGCCATTGACCCAGTATTCTTGGTACTGCGGAGGCAGCCGTTTCGTCAGGCAAGTACTCTCCAACAAGCACTATTGCACTCTCGAAGGAATGAACAGTGGCACAAAACGCACGCGAGCACCCGGACGATCACGGCCGTTCGGAGTACCAGGGCGTTCCCGCAAATGCGTTGCCCCTCACGGCCAGCGAAGACCGGCAGTGGGCCACCCTCGCCCACTTTGGCGGGATCCTTGGCTGCGTTCCCTCACTGCTGATTTTCCTGATCTTCAGGGAGCGCGGCCCCTTCACAGCGCAGGAGTCCAAGGAAGCCCTCAACTTCAGCCTGCCGCCCACCATTGCTGCACTGGTGGCCAACCTTCTGGTCTTCATCCCCGTGGTGGGAAACATATTTGCCGTCATCGCCACCCTGATCTGGATCGCCCTGACGTGCTTCTCGGTGGCCGCCGGCATCCATGTCAACAAAGGCCAGCCGCACCGATACCAGTACAACCTGCGCTGGATCAAGTAGTCCCCAGCCACACCAACGCTTTAAGCGGTTTCAGTCCGGCAGGATCCGCCGCACCACTGCGTCGGCCAGCAGGCGGCCCTTGAGGGTCAGCACCAGCTTTCCGCGGAACGCAGCCGGCGCCTCCACCAGGCCGTCGGCGATCAGCCCGGCCATGGCGTGACGGCCCGGCTCCCCCAGTGTTGAGACCGCAAGCCCCGAGACGAGCCGCGCCTCGAGCATGACCCGCTCCACCTCACGGGTTTCCGGATCCAGGGTTTCCCGTCCGGCGGCCGGGGAGAGCCCTTGCGCCAGCCGTCCGGCGTACGCAGTGGGATGCTTGACGTTCCACCACCGCACACCGCCAACATGCGAGTGGGCGCCCGGACCGATACCCCACCAGTCATCGCCCCGCCAGTACGCGAGGTTGTGCCTGCACGCCTGCTCCGGTGTGCGGGCCCAGTTGCTGACCTCGTACCAGCCCAGCCCTGCCGCGGTGATGAGTTCGTCGGCGAGTTCGTATTTGTCGGCGTGGTCGTCGTCGTCGATGCCTGGAACTTCGCCCCGCCGGATCTGGGCGGCGAGTTTGGTGCCGTCCTCCACGATCAGCGCATAGGCGCTGATGTGGTCCGGCTGGTAGGACAGCGCTGTCTCCAGGGATAAGCGCCAGTCAGCCAGGGACTCCCCCGGCGTTCCGTAGATCAGGTCCAGGCTCACGGCCAGGCCGGCGTCGCGGGCCCACTGCACCACCTGCGGCACACGGCTGGGAGTGTGCGTGCGGTCCAGGACCTTCAGGACGTGGGGAACGGCGGACTGCATGCCGAAGGAAACGCGAGTGAAGCCCGCTTCCTTGAGGATGGCCAGGGATTCGGGGGTGACCGAGTCCGGGTTCGCCTCGGTAGTGACCTCGGCGCCAGGCTCCAGGCCCCAATGCCCGACGGCGGCACTCAGGATCTGTGCGAGGTCTTCAGCAGGGAGCAAGGTAGGGGTACCGCCGCCGAAGAAGACGGTGCTCAGCGGCCGGTCCGGCAGCCCTGAGCCCCGGAGGACGTGAGCGGCGAAATCCACTTCGGACACGGCTGTGGACGCGTAGGCATCCTGGGAAGCACCGCCGCCGAGTTCGGTGGCCGTATACGTGTTGAAGTCGCAGTACCCGCAGCGCACAGCACAGAACGGGATGTGCACGTACAGCCCAAAGGCGCGTTCCGCAGAACCGTCTGTTGCCTGGCTGGGCAGCAGACCGTCCGACGGCGCCGGGTCGCCGAGGGGAAGGGTGCTAGGCATTGCGGCGGCCTCCGGTGGTCAGGGCCACGCTCATCATTACTTCTTGGCCTTGTCCTTGGACTCGTCCGTGGTCAGCGCAGCGATAAACGCTTCCTGGGGGACCTCCACGCGGCCCACCATCTTCATACGCTTCTTGCCTTCTTTTTGCTTCTCCAGCAGTTTGCGCTTACGGGAGATGTCGCCGCCGTAGCACTTGGCCAGGACGTCTTTGCGGATGGCCCTGATGCTCTCGCGGGCAATGATCCTGGAGCCAATGGCGGCCTGGATGGGTACCTCGAACTGCTGGCGCGGTATGAGCTCGCGGAGCTTGGTGGTCATCATGACGCCGTAGGCGTAGGCCTTGTCACGGTGGGTGATGGCGGAGAAGGCGTCAACCTGTTCGCCCTGGAGCATGATGTCCACCTTGACGAGATCGGCCACCTGGTCGCCGTCGGCCTTCCAGTCCAGCGAGCCATAACCGCGGGTCTTGGACTTGAGGATGTCGAAGAAGTCAAAAACGATCTCCGCGAGCGGCAGCCGGTAGCGGATTTCCACGCGGTCTTCGGAGAGGTAATCCATGCCGCCGATAACGCCGCGGCGGCTCTGGCACAGCTCCATGATGGCGCCGACAAATTCGTTGGGTGCCAGGATGGTCGCCGAAACCATCGGTTCGCGGACCTCGGCGACCTTTCCGGTGGGGTATTCGCTGGGGTTGGTCACATGGACCACCTTCTTGTCCTCCAGCGTCACCTCGTATTCGACGTTGGGGGCGGTGGAGATCAGGTCCAGGTTGTACTCGCGTTCGAGCCGTTCCCGGGTGATCTCCAGGTGCAGCAGACCGAGGAAGCCTACGCGGAAGCCGAAGCCCAGCGCCGCTGACGTTTCCGGTTCGTAAACCAGAGCCGCGTCGTTAAGCATCAGCTTCTCCAGGGCGTCACGCAGCACCGGGTAGTCAGTGCCGTCCAGTGGATACAGGCCGGAGAAGACCATCGGTTTGGCATCCGCATAGCCCGGGAGGGATTGGGCCGCCGGCTTGGCAAGGTTGGTGACGGTGTCGCCCACTTTGGAGAGCCGGACGTCCTTCACACCGGTGATCAGGTAGCCCACCTCGCCCACGCCAAGGCCCTTTGAGGGGGTTGGTTCCGGGGAGCTCACGCCGATTTCAAGGAGTTCGTGGGTGGCCCGGGTGGACATCATCTGGATGCGTTCGCGGGGGTGGAGCATGCCATCAACGACGCGGACATAGGTCACCACGCCGCGGTAGGTGTCGTACACGGAGTCGAAGATCATGGCCCGGGCAGGGGCGTTCGGGTCACCCTTGGGGGCGGGGAGGTCGCGGACGATCTTGTCCAGCAGGGCTTCAACGCCCATGCCGGTCTTGCCGGAGACACGGAGGACGTCGTCGGGGTCGCCGCCGATCAGGCTGGCAAGCTCCGCGGCGTACTTTTCGGGCTGGGCGGCCGGGAGATCGATCTTGTTCAGGACCGGGATGATGGTGAGGTTGTTCTCCATCGCCAGGTAGAGGTTGGCGAGGGTCTGGGCCTCAATGCCCTGCGCCGCATCCACCAGCAGGACTGCGCCTTCGCAGGCTGCCAGCGAGCGGGAGACCTCGTAGGTGAAGTCAACGTGACCGGGAGTGTCGATCATGTTCAGCGCATAGCTGTTGCCTTCGAGTTCCCACGGCATGCGGACGGCCTGGGACTTGATGGTGATGCCGCGCTCGCGTTCGATGTCCATGCGGTCCAGGTACTGGGCCTTCATGTCGCGGGACTGAACGACCCCGGTGAACTGCAGCATGCGGTCGGCCAGCGTGGATTTACCGTGGTCAATGTGCGCGATGATGCAGAAATTCCGAATGATGGCCGGATCTGTCGCGGCGGGCACCGGGGCGGTGCGGGCCATGGGAGACACGCAGGGTCCTTACTGTTGGCATTCACGCGGCCGCCTGCAGGACGCACCGAAGGCACCCTGCGGCCGGGCCGCACATTTAGAACCTCCAGTGTCCCACGTCGGGGCCCATCGCACCGCATCCAACGGGCAACACCGGGCCGGCGATATTGTTGGCCCATGCCTATTAACCTCCGCTCCTTGGCCAGCGCCGTCCGGATGACGGTCAGGGTCCTGGAGAAATTCAGATCCGGCACAGCCCGGCCTGCCGGCCCTGCAGCCCCGCAGAGAGCAACACCGAAGACAGTCTCAATTCGGGCTATGTCTATCTCTCGGACAACGAGTCGCAGACGGGCCTCACGTCGGCGGCCGACCGAATCAATGCAGTAAAATCCTCGCTCGCCTCAGTGACCTCAAATATTGCTGTCGTGGTTGTGGGCGACCTACCGCCCACAACAACAACTACAACCCACGGCCAAACACACTATCTGGACGAGCAGGGCAAATTGGTGGGCACCCAGCCAGAGCCGGCACCTAGCGGATCAGATGAGGCCGTCCAATCTACTGACGATTCCTCGGCTACCAGACCCGGTCGTCCTGGCACCCAACAGGAGTTTGGCGCCATCCTCGATCACTTTGGTCTGCCGACAGGGTCGTCCGCTGTGCCCACGTGCCCTCCAGCAGCACCAAAGACTTGGTCCTATCCAAAGCGCCAGGATCTCGGCGTACCGTCACGACTAAAGAAAGCTGTCTGTTCGATGGACAGCTCAACCATCCTGCAAGATGTCGTGGATAACTTCCGGTTCGACAACGACGCATTGCTCATGGCATTGAAGTCGTCCACCAAGATCATCAAGCGGGAGTACGACCTCTTCACACAGACCGCTGGAACTTCTGAGAACTTCCATGCTGCGTTGGCACAGAAAGAAATTGATGCCCGCGCTCAAGCGATCCTCATCTCCGCTGACGAACTTCAGGTGATCGACATGAAGGGGCTGCAAGGGGCTCTGCTGCAGCAGTTCACAAAGGAAGTTCAGAGGGCGGGACTTTCCGGATTCGAAACGGAAGAAAAAAGAGTCGCGGGGTTGAACAAGATCTTGGCATTGCGACCCACAGCCCTGCGGAGTGCCGTCGCGAAAAGCATCACCCGAAACATGATTTCAATCGATGCCGAACCACTGCCCGAAGTCCTCAGCTCGGAGGAGAGTCTCCTCGGAGCTCGCCTCAACATCTATGGTGTCTTCCCGGCGAACATGAATTCATGGGAACTGCAGCTAGCGCAGGAACTTGATGATGACTTAACGGGGACCGTTCGCTGGTGGCACAGAAACCCAGTCCGCCGCCCAGAGTCCGTCAGTCTTCCACTCCCGAACAAGTACCAGTTCTACCCTGATTTCGTCGTTGGAGTGAAAAACCGTCAGCGAGGGAACGGCATTTTGCTTGTCGAAACCAAGAACGCCATCAATGACCAGCAAGGCGACTCTGTAGTTAAAAACCTGGCTTCTCATCCGGATTACGGCAACGTCATGATGCTGTTTTGGGAGGATAAACGCGAGTGGCAGATCGTCGAATACGATGCCGCGAAAGAGAAGAATGTCCTAGAGCGCATTTTTAGGATCACCCTCATGCCCAATTACTGAGGTAGAGCGGAAGGGCCGGCACTTTTTGATGCGCCGGCCCTTCCTGGGTTTCCCTCTGCAAAGGAAATCTATGGTTCAGCCTAGCTGAACTCTTTGTAACGCTGCCATGGGACGGGGATCGTCGTTGTTCCTAGTCCCGCGGGGGGATGGTTCCAGGGAGTGTGTCGCGTTGAGCGGCGGTCCGCCGCTGGTGAGTGGCTGCCGTGGTGTGTCTTGGGCGGCGGACCGCCCCACTTTTGGGAGGTTCCTGGCCCTGCCTGTGGTGGGTGGAGCCCTTGCCGGGCGGTGTTCCTGCCGCCCGGCAAGGTGGTCTTATGCGGCTTCGGTGGTGGTTTCCTTGCCGCTGTCGATGATGATTTGCTCGGTCTCGGATGCGGTGTAGCCCCATGTGACCAGCTGGTTGAGGTAGTCGCGGTGGCTTTGGTGCGGTGACCGCCATGAGTCCTTGGCTATGGTCTTTTCGTACCCCGCGCAGATCAAGGCGATCAAGGAAAACTCGGGCCGTGCGGTGGTGCTGGCGACGTGGTCGCGGAGCGGGTTCCAGCCCCAGCGTCCGCTCTTGTCTTCGGTTTTGGCTCCAATCATTTCTGCGGCAACTTCACCTTGATAACCGCTGGCGGTCTCAGGGTGGTGGGTGATGGCGTGGACGGTGAAGTACTGCCATCCCTTGGGTGCCTGCTTGCGAGCCAGCAGGTTCTTCACAAACTCCCGGCGTACGAAACCAGCGGACTCCATGGCCTTGTTATTGGCGATAAGGGTCTTCCGTTCGGCTTTCTGTTCCTCAGTCATGGGGCCGGACTGCGCCTGTCGGGTGCCGTCGTAGCGCTCGTGGCGCGGAGTGAAGCCGAGTTCCTTCCATCCACTGATGACTGGTTTAGCGGTGTGGGTGCCTTGCCAGTCGCGCTGGATGATGTAGGCGTTGGCGTCGTCCTCGGTGGCAGGTTCACCATCGGCCCGGTTCGCGGCCGAGACGTACAGGGCTTCTTCGTCGGCGTAGTGGCCCGCGTCCTCCACGATGGTCTTGCCCTGGCCTTCGAGTTCGGCGACCAGCGCGGCACGCGCGGCGGCGATGTCCCGCTTGTCCCGCAGGCGCTGGGTGACGTGCAGGAGCATGTCGGGTTCGTCAGCGAGGACTGATTCAAGTTCCTCGGTCGCTTCGGCGTCGCCTTCAATTATGTGGACAGATTCTGGCCGTCAAGGTCGTTCTGCGAATACGAGCCCGCGTTCCCCGAGAACGTCAGTTTGCGACCGCACGACGCTCGACGGGGAGCTTGATTCCCGTAAGACAAGGAGGACCGCGCCATTTTCGCGCGGTCCTCCTTGTCTCTGGATCAACTTTGAGTCTTACCTCGTTGTTGCGCTCCCTCGAGCACGCCTACGGCTTACCATCCAAGTGGCGGCCCAGAGTAGGAGTACCAGCAGAAGAGTTTCGGTTCCATTCGGGGCAACAGCAAACGCTGCCATGATGTATGGCAGAACGAACACGAGAAATGCCGTTCCCGTAAGTACCAGAATCCATGCCCACTTATTCACTGCTCCCCCTAAGCTCCATCAAAAAGTTTCAGACACCTTTAGTATGTGACGCGGTGTTGTTGCCATACAACTGGAATTCGATCCAAGGCCGGTAGGTGTTTGTGCATCCCAGGTGAGTCGGGCACTGTTCGAAAGTGGCGGACTGGTAGGTGCGCACCTGCCAACCGCCTACAGGATTCGCCTGGATACCGTCCGCTCCTCGATAGTGATACGTGAAGTCCACGTATCCGACAGAGGGAAAGTCCCTGTGGCGGCTAGTCACTCGCGACCCGTCGGCGCACCAATCAACCTGCCGTTTCCAACCGAAAGATTGAGTCGCAAAACTCCACTTTTGGACTTCCGCCGTCGTGATCCAGCATTGCGCTGCCATCAGGTTCAAGGTCAGCGGTGAGGCTACTGGCGACTTTTCAACTGGCACCGCCACCGTTTCAGCTTCGGAGAATTTCCAAGTCGTGTTCTTTGGATCCAGTTCGGCAAGACCGGCAGCAGAAAGTACTGCTGACTGCTCGTCGTTGAGGGTCTCATCAAGTGCGACGGCGGCCAAGGCCTCCTTTACATCGACTGGTAGAGCTTTGCGGTTCGCCTTCTGAACCTCTGTTGCCGGCGTTGTTTGGCTCCAGTACTTCGATGCCAAAATTTTATCCACCTGAGCTTCGTGGCTTTCGCTCTTCCCATTTGAAGCCGTGGCTGGTGGCACTGCGGTCAGACAGAGCGCAGCGGCAGCTACGGCAACAAATGTCATTTTCAACTTCTTCAAAGTTCGTTCCCCCAAATCATTGTTAGTGGGGGACGGACCATTCACTTCGCTCCCCCGCTGGGAGTCAAACAGCGGAGGCCCAATTAGTCAAGTCAAATGATTAACCACCGATGGGCTCTCGTCCAGGTCGGTCAGCAGCTTTCTTATGCGGCGTTGTGTTGCCTCGTGGCGTTCAACTTCACGCGGCCATCCCCGGAGCTGGGCATCGGCGATGAGGTCTTTCTCGCGGTTCAATCGTGCCTGGAGCCTGGGGACGTACTCGCTTGTGGTGAGGAATTTTGGGCATGAAAGCATGAGCTCGCATTCACAAGGACCTTCAGCGGGCAGCCGGAGACAGTGGCCAAGCTCCAGTTCTGTTTTGAGGAAGTTGGTCTGTAGCCAGTGGAGGGCCTGGTCATCGAGTTTGTCGTTCATGAGTGCCTCGGCTGCAGGGCCGGCCATGCGGTTGCCGGCTGTAAGGGCAGCTTCGTATTGACGCCGGACTTCCGGGTCGGAGATGCGGCTATAGATCATGGACATGGCTGCGCTCTTGTGCCCCAATATGGTCATGATCGTCTGTATCCGTGCCCCGTTCTCGGCAAGTTGGGTGCCCAGGGTATGGCGGAGCCTGTGCGCACTCACTGTCCTGGTTCCGTTGGCGTCGACCAGTCCGGCGGCTGTGCAGGCCTTTTCGAAGGCGTCGTCGAAAAGAGTGGCGGAGGACAGGAGGCGGCCTTTGCGGATGAAAACGTACTCTTCTAATCTGCCTGTGGTGGGGTCGTGACGGGGTACCGCTTTCGTGGTCTTGGTGAGTTTGATGGCTTCCTGCAGTGCGGCAGCTGCGTCGGGGTGCAGCGGAATCAGTCGTTCGGAGTGGCCTTTGCCGACCGGGATCCGCAGCCGGGGGTGGCCGCCGACATAAGTGTCCAGGGAGTCGCAGGTCAGCCGCCTAATCTCGTCCCGCCGTGCCCCTGACCAGCGCAGGAGCAGCAACGCGGTCCGCTGCAGGGGATCTGTGAGCCCGTCGACGGCGCTCATCAAGGCATCCAGTTCATGTTGTGGCAGGTAGCGGGGAATGGTTTGGGGATTGCGGGGCCCGTCTCGGGTGGTCAGCAAGGGCCGGCCTGGAACGTGGTCCCAGCCCCAGATTCCGGTGTCGCGGCAGAAGCTGCCGATGGCGTTGATTTCGTGTTTGCGGGTCCTTGCATGCAAAGGTTCGCCGGTGTTCTGGCTGAGGTAGGTGGGCAGCCATCGCAGGTAGTCTTCGATCAGGGCCCGGTCCAGCTGAGCAAGGGAAGTGATGTGAGGGTGTTTGCGTCCCAGCCAGTTGACCAGCCGGCGTAGGCCGTCCCGGGCCAGCCTGACGGTCTGCGGGCGGTCAAACCCTGCCTCCAGGCGGGTAAGAAGGTAGCGCTCGATAACTGCCCGGATCAAGGGCGGACAGGGCTCGGGCAGCAGATTCTCTTCCCAGCCCGCACGGCGGACTGTCCCGGTCATAGGCGGTTCTGTCACCTGGTTGATGTTGAACAGCAGGACGTGGAGGCAATGGACTTTGGCCAGATGGGCTCTGATGAAACGTTCTCCGGCGTCCTCCCCTGT
Source organism: Pseudarthrobacter sp. DSP2-3-2b1 (assembly GCF_049895945.1). Taxonomy (NCBI): domain Bacteria; kingdom Bacillati; phylum Actinomycetota; class Actinomycetes; order Micrococcales; family Micrococcaceae; genus Pseudarthrobacter; species Pseudarthrobacter sp. DSP2-3-2b1. The sequence goes on from NZ_JAFCTI010000004.1 coordinate 258,576, forward strand.
CATCTGCCAGGGAGACTTCCGGTAAAGCGCCGCGCGCAGCTCCTCGAAGTCCTTCCGCTGCCCAAAGCTGCGGATCTTCTCAGCCAGATCGAACAGGTCCTCGGCGGTGATGACTGTGATGTCGGGATCGCCTCGAGACAGCAGTAGCCGTCCGATCGTCCAGGTGAGGTTGGAACGGGACGAGGTGGCGCCGTAACCGAGTTCCGTCAGGCGTGCTGCGTGAGTGTCCAACAACTCCAGGTCTACGCCCAGCCCGCGGCCGCCGGCCTGAACGCTGAAGAGCCGCGCGTACTTACGGACGAAGAGGAACTCATGATCCAGGCCGATGCCGTGGACAAGGGCCAGATACACCAGATAGCCGCTGGCGCTGAACGTGCCGGTGCGCCCCGTCGCGCGTAGAGGACCGCCGGTGAAACCAGCCCTCACCAGGAGGGGCGCGGCGAACCATTCCTCCAAATCCGGCCAAGCGCGGACGAACCGGCGGTAGGCTGCCATCCGCTCGTAACGTGCGGCTTGGTTCGGGACATGGGCTTTAACCCAGGCACCGTACTCGGTTTCCGAAGCATGCCTGCGGGCCGAGGGAAAAGTAGCCCGCTTCAGTGCGCCGGTCCCCGGGCTCACTTGAGGCTGCCCAGTGCGGCGCGATATTCATCCCTGACTTGGGCGTCCGAGACCCGGGTATAGATACGGGTGGATTCCGGTGAAGCATGTCCCAGGCGTTGTTGAAGGGCCAATTCACGCATTCCCGCCTCCCACATCAGGCTCGCGTGCGTATGGCGCAGCGCATGCGGTGTTTTTTCGGGTGTTCGAAGACCGAGGCCATCCAGCCGGCGGGCGAACATCCGCACCAGCGCGGGATAGGACAGCGGCTCGCAGGCCCTAGCCCCATGCCCGCCCACAAGGAAAAGGAAAGGGCTCGCGGACCGTGAGGGTCGTTCCCGTAAGACGTACCTGTTAACCGCGTCCAGGGTGCGGGGCTCCAGGACATCCACGACCCGCTCCTGGCGGGACTTTCCCCTCACCCCGCCGGGGTGGTCGTCACGTTTGCGGACGACGACTCGCCTGCGGCCGTATGAGATGTCCCGCAGGTGAAGGCTAAGGACTTCCCCAGGGCGCAAGCCCCCGTCGAGCATCAACAACACCATGGCCAGATCCCGCAGGCAGGTCATGCTCTCCAACAGGGCTTCGACCTCTGGCTCGGCCAGCGGCCGCGGCAACCGGAGGGGAAGCTTGACCCGGATCTGCCGCCGGATAGGCTGCTGTCTGCTCGCCCCACCTGTAAACGGGCGGTGCCGTTCCGCCACCCTCGCCAGCACCGCGTCCGGTTGGCGGCGCATCGGGTTCTCGGCATCGAAAAGCTCCGCAATGATGGCCCACTCATAGAAGCTCGACACAGCTGCCAACACGCGGGCAGCGGTGGCTGGCGCCAACAACCGGCCTTCGGACCCGGTCACGGCCAAACCCAGTCGCTGCGCCGGCCGCCGACTAGGGCGCCTCCGCAACCACCCCAGGAAGTCCAAAGCAACGGCGGGCCGGAAATCGTTCCACTCGATGCCGGCCTGGTTCAGGAACTCGAACAGGTTCTTCAAATCAAATCCGTAGGCGGAGGCGGTATTCGGGCTCCCGCCCGAATCCAGGATGTGCTGCAGGAATCTGCACACAGGCACAACCTTGGCACCGTCCCGGTCATGAAGTGTCACCGATGAAACCACCCCGGATGACTTGGTCGTAACAACCCGCATCTGCGTCACCTTCCCAGTGCAACACCCCCAGCCTTCATCCTCCGTGAGGCTCGCAGTGTCCACATAAGAAAGAATTCGGCCAGAATCAGGGCCTCTTCAATGGTGCATCCTCTGCCCAGGGCGGCGTCCCCGGCGGCGGTGGATTTGGCCTTCAGCGCGTCCTCGACGGTGATCTTGGTCCGCCCGGTTTTCTTGGCGATCTGTGCCGCTGAAACGCCGATGAGGGAGAGCTGGTGGTAGGCGTCGGCTTCGTCGGCCTCGCTCAGCGCGGAGCGTTGGATGTTCTCGACCACCTGTGTGACGATGCGTTCTGCTTCTTCGGGGCTTTCGGTCACCATGACCGGGATGAGGGGGCGTTCGGCTTCGACGGCGGCGCGGGTGCGGCGCTGTCCCATCAGGACGTGCACGATCCCGTCGTCCTTACGGTGTGCAATGACGGGCTCGAGGACGCCGTGTTCTTTGATGCTGGCCACGAAGGCGGGGGTGAGCGCGGCGTCTTTGCGGACGTTGATGTCGATGGTGAGGGTTTTGGGGTCGAGCATTTCCAGCGTGGGTGTGGTGTTCATGGTTTTTGCTCCTTTTGCAGAGGAATGTGGTGGGTGGGGCGGCTCGTGGTGACCGGCCAGCTTCCCCTCTCCCCCCGACGCTTCTATGTCTGTCAAGCGGGCGGGATACAGGTGCGGCGCGGACCAAGTTGTCGCCTGG